>NZ_JBHVST010000068.1:0-48539 GCF_042885015.1 Streptomyces sp. NPDC058086
GTTCCCCGCGCCCCCAAAAAGGGGCGCGGGGAACTGCGCGAGCAACCCCCACCCACCCGCGGACGAACAAAACCGGGGCGGGCGGGAAATCGGGGCGCAGCCCCGCCCCAGAGGCGCGGGGAACTGCGCGGGCAATCCCCAACGGTCCGCGGGCGGAGAAGTGGACTACGACTGGCTCGCTGCCACCCAGCGTTCCAGCGTTCGCTTCGCCGCCCCCGAGTCGATCGCTTCCGCCGCCTTCGTCATCGCGGCGCGGAGCTGGTCCGCGAGCGGTGCGTCGGTCGGGGACAGGGCGACGAGGGCCGCCGCGGAGTTCAGGAGCACGGCGTCCCGTACGGGCCCCGTCTCGCCGCCCAGCAGGCGACGGGCGACGTCCGCGTTGTAGGACGCGTCGGCGCCGCGCAGGGCCTCCACGGGGACGAGTTCGAGGCCGACGTCACGCGGGTCGAAGCGCTCCTCGGTGACCTTGCCGTCGCGGACGATCCAGACCCGGGACGTCGCGGTGGTGGTCAGCTCGTCCAGGCCGTCGTCGCCGCGGAAGACGAGCGAGGAGTTGCCGCGCTCGGCGAACACGCCCGCCACGATCGGCGCCATGCGCAGGTCCGCGACTCCGACGGCCTGTGCCTTCACCCGCGCCGGGTTCGTCAGCGGACCCAGCACGTTGAACGTGGTCCGGATCCCCAACTGCCCCCGCGCCGCCGCGACATGACGCAGCGCCGGGTGGAACTTCACCGCGAAGCAGAAGGTGATCCCGGCCTCCTCCGCGACCTCGGCCACCCGCTTCGTCGTCAGGTCCAGATTGACGCCGAGCTTCTCCAGGACGTCCGAGGCACCGGACGCGGAGGACGCGGCCCGGTTGCCGTGCTTGACGACCTTGGCGCCGGTCCCGGCCACGACGATCGACGACATCGTGGAGATGTTCACCGTCTTCGCGCCGTCACCGCCCGTACCGACGATGTCGACCGTGTCCCCCGGCACCTCGATCACATTGGCGTGCTCGTACATCGTCCGGACGAGACCGGAGATCTCCTCGACCGTCTCGCCCTTGGCCCGCAGCGCCACCGCGAACCCGGCGATCTGCGCGTCCGTCGCCTCGCCGCTCATGATCCGGTCCATCGCCCAGGCCGTGTCGTCCGCGCTCTGGTCGCGGCCCTCGAGCAGGCCGTTCAGCACCACGGGCCAGGAACGGCCCGCCGCGGTGTTGCCTCCAGCGGGGTTCACAGCGCTCATAAGCCGCTCCTGGGTCCGTCGTCCCGGCAAAGGGACGCCTTGTGTAGATGGGAACACCCTATCCAGGCCCGGAGACGGCAAAGAGCCCCCGTCCAGGCAATGGACGGAGGCTCTCGCCGTGGCGATCAGTAAAGACCGGTCAACCGGTCGGAAGATCAGTGGTGGCCGTGGCCGCTCGTGATCTCCTTGTACTCCTCGACCGTGGGCTTGGGGATCTGGCTTTCCTCCCCGTAGAAGCCCTCGCTGAGCTTGGAGCGCAGCCGCTCCGAGCCCCTCACCTTGCGCTCGACACCGTTCTCGTCGACCGTCGCGCCGATCTCGGCCGGCTGGTACTGCTCGTGCGCGGTGAGCGTGTGCAGGGCCTCCTGGCTGAGCGGCTCGTGCACCTCGATGAACTCACCGTGCGGCAGGCGCTTGATGATGCCCGACTCGCGGCCGTGCAGCACCTTGTCCTTGTCGCGGCGCTGGAGGCCGAGGCAGACACGCTTGGTGATGACGAACACGATGACCGGCACGACGAAGAAGCCGATGCGCACGAACCAGGTGATCGAGTTGATCGACAGGTGGAAGTGCGTGGCCCAGATGTCGTTGCCGCCACCGACGAGCAGGACGAAGTACCAGCTGATCCAGGCGGCGCCGAACGCGGTCCGGGTCGGGACGTTGCGCGGGCGGTCCAGGATGTGGTGCTCACGCTTGTCGCCGGTGACCCAGGACTCGATGAACGGGTAGACCGCGATCGCGACCAGGACCAGCGGGAAGATCACCAGCGGGATGAACACGCCAAGGACGAGCGTGTGACCCCAGACGTTGATCTCCCAGCCCGGCATGACACGGATCAGGCCCTCGGAGAAGCCCATGTACCAGTCGGGCTGGGCGCCCGTGGACACCATGTCCGGACGGTAGGGGCCCATGGTCCAGATCGGGTTGATCGAGGCGATCGCCGCGATGGCCGCGATGACACCGAAGACCAGGAAGAAGAAGCCTCCGGCCTTGGCCATGTAGACCGGCAGCAGCGGCATGCCGACGACGTTGTTGTTCGTCTTTCCGGGGCCCGCGAACTGCGTGTGCTTGTGGTAGAAGACCAGGATCAGGTGGCCGACCACCAGGCCGAGCATGATGCCCGGCAGCAGCAGGATGTGGACCGAGTAGAACCGCGCGACGAAGTCGCCGCCCGGGAACTGGCCGCCGAAGAGGAAGAACGCCAGGTACGTGCCGACGACCGGCACGGACAGGACCGCGCCCTCCATGAAGCGGACACCGGTGCCGGAGAGCAGGTCGTCCGGGAGCGAGTAACCGGTGAAGCCGGTGAACATGCCCAGGACGAACAGCAGGAAGCCGAACAGCCAGTTGACCTCACGCGGCTTGCGGAACGCACCCGTGAAGAACACGCGCATCATGTGCACGAACATGCCGGCGAGGAAGACCAGCGCCGCCCAGTGGTGGATCTGCCGGACCAGCAGACCACCGCGCACCTCGAAGGAGATGTGCATGGTCGAGTTGAACGCCTCGGACATCAGCTGTCCCTGCAGGGGGACGTAGCTGCCGTGGTACGTGACCTCGTTCATCGACGGGTGGAAGAACAGCGTCAGGTACACACCCGTGAGGATGATGATGATGAAGCTGTAGAGGCAGATCTCACCCAACATGAACGACCAGTGGTCGGGGAAGATCTTGCGCATGTTGGACTTGGCCAGGGAGTAGATCCCGAGCCGTCCATCGGCCCAGTCGGCGACTTTCTCGCCGGCCGGGGCCTTCTCGCGCGAGGGGCGCGAGTCGGAAGTGGTGGTAGTGCTCATCCGCGCTCCCAGAAGGCAGGACCGACGGGCTCTTCGAAGTCGCCGAGCGCTTCGAGGTAGCCCTGTTCGTTCACACCGATGCGCAGCTGCGGCAGGGCGTGACCGGCCGGGCCGAAGATCACTCGGGCACCGTCGGAGAGGTCGAAGGTGGACTGGTGGCAGGGGCAGAGCACGTGGTGCGTCTGCTGCTCGTACAGGGAGATCGGGCAACCGACGTGGGTGCAGATCTTCGAGTACGCCACGATGCCCTCGTGCGACCAGGCGAGCTCACGCTTGTCCTTGATGTTCTCCGGCTGGAGCCGGACGATCATCAGAGCCGCCTTGGCGATCTGGAGCTGGAAGTCCTCGTCGTGCTCCTCCAGGCCCTCGGGCTTGGCGAAGGTGAGCGAGCCGACGGCGACGTCGGAGGCGCGCAGCGGCTCGTTCGTGTTCATGTTGACGAGCAGCTTGCCCTTGGACCAGAGCGTGTGGCGCAGCTTGGTGCCGGGCAGCGGGCCCAGGTCGCGCAGCAGCATGACGCCGGAGAGCGGGAACAGGGCCAGCGCGCCGAACATCGTGTTGCGGACCAGCTTGCGGCGGCCGATCGCGGACTCCTTGGCGCCCTGCTTGAAGTCGGCCAGGACCTTGGCCTTGACCTCGGGCTCCGCCTCGATCGGGTGACGCTGGTCGGCGATCTCCACGTCGGACATCAGGGTGCGGGCCCAGTGGACCGCGCCCGCGCCGATCGCGAACAGTGCCACACCGAGGGTCATCCCCAGCGCGAAGTTCAGCGCGCCGATGTGCCCGAGCGGAAAGACGAAGATCGACTTGTCCCTCGGGATCGCCACGTACGAGGCGATGAAGCCGACGGTGGCCAGCATCGACAACGTGAACAGCATGGCGACGACGCGCTCGGACCGCTTGGCGGCCCGCTCGTCGATGTCCTGGATGCGGGGCTCGTGGGGCGGCAGGCCCGGGTCCGCGAACGGGTTGGTCTCGTCCGCGACGGCTACCGCGCCGTGACCGTGCTCGTCGACCTGCTCAGCGGGCAGGTTCTCTTCTGGAATGTCTTGGCTACTCATGACTTCTTGGCCTTTGCGGTCCGAGCGGCGACCCAGACGGCGACGGCGACCAGGGCGCCAAGACCGAAGATCCAGCCGAAGAGGCCTTCACTGACCGGCCCGAGGCCGCCCAGCTCCAGACCGCCGGGGCTCTCGGTGTCGTCACCGTTGACCGCGTTGAGGTACGCGATGATGTCCTTCTTGTTCTTCTCCGACAGCGTGGTGTCGGGGAAGGACGGCATGTTCTGCGGGCCCGTCTGCATGGCCTCGTAGATGTGCTTGGGGTCGACACCCTCAAGGCTAGGCGCGTACTTGCCGTGCGTCAGCGCGCCGCCCTTGCCGGTGAAGTTGTGGCACTGCGCGCAGTTCGTACGGAAGAGCTCGCCGCCCTTGGCGATGTCCGCGCCCTCGGGGCTGACCTGGCTCTTCGTAGGCACCGTGGGACCAGCGCCCAGCGAGGCGATGTACGCCGCGAGCTGGTCGATCTCGGCCTGCGAGTAGATGACCTTCTTGCTCGGGATCTGAGCGCCCGGCTGCTGGGCCGGCATACGGCCGGTGCCGACCTGGAAGTCGACCGCCGCGGCGCCCACACCCACCAGGCTCGGCCCGTCGGAGGACCCCTGACCGCCGGTTCCGTGGCAGCTGGCGCAGCCCACGGAGTAGAGCTTCTTGCCCTCGTCGATGGCAAGGGACTGGGCGGTCGTATCGGCCTGCGCCTTGCTCGCGGGTGCGAACGCGGCGTACAGCCCCCCGGTGGCCGCCAGCGCGAGGAGTAGGACGACGACCGCCGCCAGCGGATGGCGTCGTCGTGCGGAGAGCTTTTTCACGGATTACCCCGGTGTCAGGATCTTCTGCGTCGATGCTTCGGGAAATGGATCGGTTCGTCGCGTGCGATCGGTTCGCCGCAGACGCCGCCCGGTTACTTGATCAAGTAGATCGTGGCGAAGAGGCCGATCCAGACGACATCGACGAAGTGCCAGTAGTAGGACACGACGATGGCGGCGGTCGCCTGCTCGTGAGTGAACCTCTTGGCCGCGTAGGTGCGGCCGAGGACGAACAGGAAGGCGATGAGGCCACCCGTCACGTGCAGGCCGTGGAAACCGGTGGTCAGGTAGAACACCGAGCCGTACGGGTCGGAGGAGAGCGAGAGCCCGTCCTTCTTGACCAGCTCGGTGTACTCGAAGATCTGACCACCGATGAAGATCGCACCCATCACGAACGTGACGCTGAACCACATCCGGAGCTTCTTCACGTCCCCGCGCTCGGCGGCGAAGACGCCGAGCTGGCAGGTCAGGGAGGAGAGCACCAGGATCGTGGTGTTGGAGGCCGAGAACGGGATGTTGAGATGGCTCGCCATCTCTTTCCAGTGATCCGGCCCGGTCACCGATCGCAGGGTGAAGTACATCGCGAAGAGGGCCGCGAAGAACATCAGCTCGGAACTCAGCCAGATGATGGTTCCGACGCTGGTGAGGTTCGGTCGATTGACCGACGGGTGCGCGTGCCCGGTTTCTACTGTCGTTGCTGTCGCCACGACCGACATTATGTCGGTCGCTTATCCCGCCCTCACGCCCGGGGGTGCCGTTCGGGGTGTTGATGGGTTGTGTCCAGCCCGTATGGCCCATCGAAGCCCTGTCCGAACCGCTGTTGACGAGGTGTTCGAGGGGGTAGCATCCGCGCCATCGGTACCAGGAGTTCCCGACCAATGCGGTGCTTCTTAGATGCGTGGAGGAACAATGCAGCCGACCGCCACGGTGCTGGTCTACAGCGACGACTCCAACACCCGGGGGCAGGTGCGGCTGGCGACCGGCCGCAGACCGGCCCCCGACGTTCCCCAGGTCGAGTTCATCGAGTGCGCCACGCCCGCCGCCGTCCTGACGGAGCTGGACAAGGGCGGGATCGACGTCTGTGTGCTGGACGGCGAGGCGGTTCCGATGGGCGGCATGGGCGTCTGCCGGCAGATCAAGGACGAGATCTTCAACTGCCCGCCCGTGCTGGTGCTCATCGGGCGGCCTCAGGACGCCTGGCTGGCCACGTGGAGCCGTGCGGACGCGGCGGTGACCCTTCCGGTGGATCCGGTCGAGTTCGCCTCCGCGTTGGCCTCGCTGCTCCGCCGCAAGGCCCTTTTGGGCGCCTGAGAGCTCGGTCCGCCACGTAGAACACAGCCCCGCGCCCCTTTCGGGGCGCGGGACGATCTCAAACGCTCTCCGGGCGCAGCCTCGCCCGGTCCATCGGTTTCGGGCCCTCCGGGGTGCCCGCTGTCAGGGCGCTGCCGTTGCGCCAGGCCTTCCAGTCGACGTTCCAGTCGCCGAAGCCGTTGTTGAACGGGGTCATCTGGTCACCGTTGGAGTTCTGGACCTTCACGATGTCGCCCGGGCGGACGTTCTTGAAGAACCACTCGGCGTTGCTGGTGCTCATCCCCGTGCAGCCGTGGCTGACGTTGGCGGACCCCTGCTCCCCCACCGACCAGGGCGCGGCGTGCACGTACTCGCCGCTCCAGGTGACCCGGGTCGCCCAGTAGACGGACAGGTCGTAGGAGTCCGCGCTGCCCTCTGCGATGCCGACGGTGGTACCGCGCATCCGTACGTAGGGCTCCTTGCTCAGTACGACCTTGACGCCGTTGCGGGTCTCGTAGCCCGGCTTGCCGGTGGTGACGGGGATCTGGTTGATCACCTGGTCGTTCCTGTAGATCGTCATGGAGTGCGCGGCGGCGTCCGTGACGGCGACGAAGCGGTCCCCGGTGGTGAGCGTCAGGGGCTTCGCGTCGCCGCCCCAGAGCCGGTCGGCGACCTTGATGCCCTTGAGGTTGCTGTGGGCCTGGATGGTGGCGTGGATGGGCCAGTACTCCTTGGGGCGGTAGTGCAGCGTCTTGTCGTCCACCCAGTGCCAGGCGCCCTCCGTGGCGGGCACGGAGTCGACCTTCAGAGCGCCCTCGACGATCGCGCGGGCGGCCTTGTCCTTGACCGGGGCGCTGAGTTCGGCGGTGATGGGCTGCCCGACGCCGTACTCCCCCGAGGCGGGCCCCAGGGTCACGCCCAGAGGCTTGGTGGTGCTGGGCGCGGTCGTCTCGAAGTCGACGATCTGGCGGCCGGGTGCGCCGTCCTCGTCCTCCGTGCTCACGTGCACCGTGTAGTGAGCGCCCGCGGCCAGCGGTGAGGTGCTGTGCCATCGGGAGCCGTCGGCGGCGAGTTCGCCGGCCACATAGCGCCCCGACGAGTCGACGGCCGTCACATCGGTGATGCGCTCGTCGTCGCCCTTGGAGGTGATTTCCAGGGGCTTGTCCGGGTCGACCTTGCGGCTGTCGCCGACCACGTCGGTGAAGGAGAGCTGACCCGCCGCGTCGTACGGTCTGGCGGAGAGCGGGTGGCCGCTTCCGCCGCAGGCAGCGGCGGCCGCGCCGAGCGCGACCACCAGCGTGGTGCGGCTGACGGCCGTGCGGATTCGCGGTGCGTGATTCATGGACTCACGCTATGAACACCCGTCAACCATGGCGCGGCGAGTGAGCCGTGTGGGGGATGCGACGTGCGGCAAAAGAGGAAGCCCGGACTCTCCGTCAGGAGAATCCGGGCTTCCGGGGTGTCCAGCGATCGCTACGGGACCGCGAGCGTGCTACTGGGTGCGGTTCTCACCGTGGTAGTACTCGAAGACCCAGCCCCACAGGCCGATCAGGATGAGCGGGAACCCGAAGTACAGCAGCCACCAGCCGAAGACGACGGCCATGAACGCGAGCGCGCCGCCGACACCGAGCGCGAGCGGCTGCCAGCTGTGCGGGCTGAAGAAGCCCACCTCGCCGGCCTCGTCCGCGACATCGGCCTCGTCGTTGTCCTGCGCCAGCTGGTCGACCCGCCGGGCCGTGAAGGCCAGGTAGTAGCCGATCATCACGCTCAGGCCGAAGGCCAGGAAGAGCGCCGTGGTGCCGGCCGGCTCCTTCGACCACACGCCATAGACGATCGCCATGACGAGGATGAAGGCAGCCAGCCAGAGGAACATCTTGCCTTGGACCTTCACTTGCCGGCCTCCTTGCCACCAGTGAGGGCCTTCTCACCGTGACCGGCGTTCTCGAGCTGGTCGAGAGCGGCGATCTCCGGGTGATGCAGGTCGAAGGCCGGGGATTCGGAACGGATCCGCGGCAACGTGAGGAAGTTGTGGCGCGGCGGCGGGCAGGACGTGGCCCACTCCAGCGAGCGGCCGTAACCCCACGGGTCGTCGACCTCGACCTTCTTGCCGTACTTGGCGGTCTTCCACACGTTGTAGAAGAACGGCAGCATCGACAGGCCGAGCAGGAACGAGCTGATCGTCGAGATCGTGTTCAGCGCGGTGAAGCCGTCGGCGGCGAGGTAGTCCGCGTAGCGACGCGGCATGCCCTCGACACCCAGCCAGTGCTGCACCAGGAACGTGCCGTGGAAGCCCACGAACAGCGTCCAGAAGGTGATCTTTCCGAGGCGCTCGTCGAGCATCTTGCCGGTGAACTTCGGCCACCAGAAGTGGAATCCGGAGAACATCGCGAACACGACCGTACCGAAGATCACGTAGTGGAAGTGCGCCACCACGAAGTACGAGTCCGAGACGTGGAAGTCCATCGGCGGCGAGGCCAGGATGACACCGGTCAGACCACCGAAGGTGAAGGTGATCAGGAAGCCGACCGCCCAGAGCATCGGGGTCTCGAAACTCAAGGACCCCTTCCACATCGTTCCGATCCAGTTGAAGAACTTCACGCCTGTCGGCACGGCGATGAGGAACGTCATGAAGGAGAAGAACGGGAGCAGTACACCACCGGTGACGTACATGTGGTGCGCCCACACGGTCACGGACAGACCGGCGATGGAGATCGTCGCGGCGATCAGGCCCATGTAGCCGAACATCGGCTTGCGGGAGAACACCGGGATGACTTCGGAAATGATTCCGAAGAATGGTAGAGCGATGATGTACACCTCTGGATGGCCGAAGAACCAGAAGAGGTGCTGCCATAGCAAGGCTCCGCCATTGGCGGCGTCGAACACATGCGCACCGAATTTTCGGTCCGCCTCCAGCGCGAACAGCGCCGCCGCCAGCACGGGGAAGGCCAGCAGCACCAGCACCGCGGTGAGCAGCACGTTCCACACGAAGATCGGCATGCGGAACATCGTCATGCCGGGGGCGCGCATGCAGATGATGGTCGTGATGAAGTTGACCGCACCGAGGATCGTGCCGAAGCCGGAGAAGGCCAGACCCATGATCCACATGTCGGCGCCGACACCCGGCGAGCGGACCGCGTCCGACAGCGGGCTGTAGGCGAACCAGCCGAAGTCGGCCGCGCCCTGCGGGGTGAGGAAGCCACCGACCGCGATGGTCGAGCCGAACAGGTAGAGCCAGTAGGCGAACATGTTCAGCCGCGGGAACGCCACGTCGGGCGCGCCGATCTGCAGCGGCATGATCCAGTTGGTGAAACCGGCGAACAGCGGCGTCGCGAACATCAGCAGCATGATCGTGCCGTGCATCGTGAACGCCTGGTTGAACTGCTCGTTCGACATGATCTGCGTACCGGGGCGCGCCAGTTCGGCGCGCATCAGCAGCGCCATGACGCCGCCGATGATGAAGAACGCGAACGACGTGACGAGGTAGAGCGTGCCGATCGTCTTGTGGTCAGTGGTGGTGAGCCACTTGATCACGACGTTGCCCGGCTGCTTGCGCCGCACCGGCAGCTCGTTCTCGTACGAGTCTTCGGCTGCCCCGGCACCCTGAGGTTCGTTGAGGATGCTCACAGGTTGTTCGTCTCCCGGTTCTTCTCGTGGCCCGTCTGCTCAATGCCGGCCGGGACGTAACCGGTCTGTCCCTGCGCCGCGAGCTGCTTGAGGTGGGCCTCGTAGCGCTCGGGGGAGACGACCTTCACGTTGAAGAGCATCCGGGAGTGGTCGACGCCGCACAGCTCGGCGCACTTGCCCAGGAAGGTGCCCTCCTTGTTGGGGGTCACCTGGAAGGAGTTGGTGTGGCCCGGGATGACGTCCATCTTCATCAGGAACGGCACCACCCAGAAGGAGTGGATGACGTCACGCGAAGTGAGGACGAAGCGGACCGTCTTGCCCTTGGGCAGCCAGAGGGTCGGACCGGGGTTGCCCGTCTGCGGGTTCCGCTCACCCGGCGTACCGACCTCGTAGACACCGCCGGCGTTCGCCGGGAAGTCCTTCTTGAACCGGTCCGGAATGGCGGCCAGGTTCGGGTCGATCTTGGCGTTGCCGGTGACACCGGGAACGTCCTCGATGTAGTTGAAGCCCCAGCTCCACTGATAGCCGACCACGTTGACCGTGACGTCCGGCTTCGGATTGAGGCTGAGGAGCTTCGTCTCGTCGCGGGCGGTGAAGTAGAACAGCACCGAGACGATGATGAGCGGGACCACCGTGTACAGCGCCTCGATGGGCATGTTGTACCGGGTCTGCGGAGGAACTTCGACCTTGGTGCGACTGCGCCGGTGGAAGAACACACTCCACAGGATCAGGCCCCACACCAGCACGCCAACGGCGAGCGCGGCCGCCCAGGACCCCTGCCACAGGGAGAGGATCCGCGGACCCTCTTCCGTGGTCGGGGTGGGCATACCAAGGCGGGGGAAGTCCTTGTATGTGCAACCGGTGGCGGTCGCCAGGACCAGGCCCGCAGTCAGTGCCTGCAGCAGCTTCCGCCGCATCGGGCGCCGCGGCGAGCGGTCGGAGCCGTTGGGACTCACGTAGCGCCTTCCCGAGAGTCTCGCCCGCGCTGTTGGCTGCGGCCTTCTCGCTGGTCGGTCGCCGCCCTGCGTCGGGCAGGGGTTTGGATGTTTATGCGGACCAAACCCTACTGGACGCTATTTGGGGTCGCGCGGGGAGGGTGCCCAACGCGCCGCGGGTCACTCTGAAGGGGTGGGATGCCCCGCCCTGGGTCGCTTTCTGACGGGGGGTTCGGGCGCCTCGTAGCCCGGTCGACCAGGTCCTTCGGCGGCTGCGGGCTCGTTGTGGCTTGTCGCGCCGTTCCCCGCGCCCCTCTGGGGCGCTGCCCTGACCGGGGCTTTAGCGTTGGGGTGTGGCCTACTTCGATGCTGCTTCCGCTGCTCCTCTTCATCCCGTCGCCCGGCAGGCCCTGCAGGCCTCGCTCGACGAGGGGTGGGCCGATCCCGCGCGGCTCTACCGGGAGGGGCGGCGGGCCCGGCTGTTGCTCGACGCAGCGCGCGAGGCGGCGGCCGAGGCGGTGGGGTGCCGCCCGGACGAGCTGACCTTCACCTCGTCCGGCACCCGGGCGGTGCACTCCGGGATCGAGGGTGCGTTGGCGGGCCGCCGGCGCGTCGGACGCCACCTGATCGTGTCAGCCGTCGAACACTCGTCGGTACTCCATTCGGCAGAGGTCCACGAGGCGGCGGGCGGCTCGGTGACGACGGTGCCCGTCGACCGCGCGGGCACCGTCTCCCCTTCCTCCTACGCCGCCGCCCTGCGCCCCGACACCGCGCTCGCGTGCCTCCAGTCCGCCAACCACGAGGTGGGCACGGAGCAGCCGGTGCGGGAGGTCGCGGAGGCGTGCCGGGCGGCGGGGGTGCCGCTGTTGGTGGACGCGGCGCAGTCACTGCCCTGGCGCCGGGTGGAGGGCGACTGGTCCCTCCTGACGGCAAGTGCCCACAAATGGGGCGGCCCTTCGGGGGTCGGACTGCTCGTCGTGCGCAAGGGGGTGCGGTTCGCTCCCCAAGGGCCCGTGGACGAGCGGGAGTCGGGGCGGGCGGCGGGCTTCGAGAACATCCCGGCCGTGGTGGCCGCGGCGGCGTCGCTGCGGGCGGTACGGGCGGAGGCGGCCGCGGAGGCCGCGCGCCTGCGTGAACTGACGGAACGGATCCGCGTACGGGTGCCCGAACTGGTCCCGGACGTGGAGGTGGTCGGGGACGCGGTTCACCGGCTCCCGGGGATCGTCACCTTCTCCTGCCTGTACGTCGACGGGGAGACGCTCCTGCACGAACTGGACCGGGCGGGCTTCTCGGTCTCCTCCGGCTCCTCCTGTACGAGCAGCACACTGACCCCGAGCCATGTCCTGAAGGCGATGGGCGTCCTGAGCGAGGGCAACGTCCGAATCTCGCTGCCGCCGGGTACGCCGTCCGAGGACATCGACCGGTTCCTGTCGGTGCTGCCGGGCGCGGTCGCGGACGTACGCGAGAAACTCGGCGCCCCGACGGCGTCGGCGCCGCCCTTCCCGTCCCCCTCCGGCTCCGACGCGCTCGTGGTGGACTCCCTCGGCAAGCTCTGCCCCATTCCGGTCATCGAACTGGCCAAGGTCATCGGGGACGTGCCGGTGGGCGGCACGGTTCGCGTCCTCTCGGACGACGAGGCCGCCCGGCTGGACATCCCGGCGTGGTGCGAGATGCGGGGGCAGGAGTACGTCGGGGAGGAGCCGGCGGACCACGGCTTCGCCTATGTGGTCCGCCGGGTGTCCTAGGCGGTCGGCCGGAAGGGTGTCCTGATCAGGCCGGGCGGGCCCGGACCTCGGTGATCAGGCCAGGTGGGCCCGGACCTCGATGGCCGCGTCATCGCCGTACGCCTTGGTGAAGCGGTCCATGAAGTGGGCGCGGCGGAGCTGGTACTCCTGGGTGCCGACCGTCTCGATGACCAGCGTCGCGAGCATGCAGCCGACCTGGGCGGCGCGCTCCAGGGAGACTCCCCAGGCGAGGCCGGAGAGGAAGCCGGCGCGGAACGCGTCGCCGACGCCCGTCGGGTCCGCCTTGCGCTCCTCGTCCGGGCAGCCGACCTCGATCGGGTCCTCACCGGCCCGTTCGATGCGCACGCCCCGTGCGCCGAGGGTCGTCACACGGTGACCGACCTTCGACAGGATCTCCTCGTCGCTCCAGCCGGTCTTGGACTCGATGAGCCCCTTCTCGTACTCGTTGGAGAAGAGGTAGGTCGCCCCGTCCAGCAGTATCCGGATCTCGTCGCCGTTCATACGGGCGATCTGCTGCGAGAAGTCCGCGGCGAAGGCGATCGTGCGGGAGCGGCACTCCTCCGTGTGGCGGAGCATCGCCTCCGGGTCGTCGGCGCCGATCAGGACGAGGTCGAGGCCGCCGACCCGGTCCGCGACCGACTTGAGCTCGATCAGCCGGGCCTCGCTCATCGCGCCCGTGTAGAAGGAGCCGATCTGGTTGTGGTCGGAGTCCGTGGTGCACACGAAGCGCGCGGTGTGCAGCACCTCGGAGATCCGGACCGAGTCGGTGTCGACGCCGTGGCGGTCGAGCCACGCCCGGTACTCGTCGAAGTCGGAGCCCGCGGCCCCGACCAGGATCGGCCGGGTGCCCAGCTGTCCCATGCCGAAGGCGATGTTCGCGCCGACGCCACCCCGGCGTACGTCGAGGTTGTCGACCAGGAAGGACAGGGAGACCGTGTGCAGCTGGTCCGCGACGAACTGGTCGGCGAAACGGCCGGGGAAGGTCATGAGGTGGTCAGTGGCGATGGAGCCGGTGACTGCGATACGCACGGCGAGGACACGCTCCTGCGACGGAAGGGGATTGACAGTCCACGCTACCCGGTCGACACGTGCCCTCTGAAGCGGTCAAAACTACCCGATAGTAGGTCTTTCTTCGTAACGCTCGGCGTGCATACGGTTCCGTCATGACGAACCTCAAGGTCCACGGCTCCGTTCCGCACGACCTCGAAGGCGGCCTGGCGTCGCTGCGCGGCGACGGCGCCATGGCCCGGCACTGGGCTGTACCGGACCCGATCATCTCCCGTCCCGACCTTCCCGTGTCCCCGTCGCGCATCCACGGGGTGACCGTGCCTCCCGCGTCAGCCCGCCTGCTGGACGCGATGTCCGACTACGGCGACTGACAGGACCCGAAAGGATCTCGAAGAGGGCGGCCCCGAACGGCGCCCGCAGGGAACCGTGCGCTCCCCCGCTGCGTCCCATCGCTGTCCCCCGTAAAGGGGATGCGGTGTACGACCAGAAGGAGCGATGCGGTGAGCACCGAGCGACCCGAGACCGAAGCGCCCGAGCCCCCCGAGGACGGCGGCGAGCAGGCGAAGCCGCGCCGCCGCCATTCCCCGGCGGCCGTCGCGTCGGTCGCGGCGGCGGTGCTGCTCGTCGGCGGTGGCGGGGCCTATTTCGCGGCGACCGCGTCCGGCGGCGGGAGCGACCGCGGCCACTCCGCGACCCCCGGCGCCGACGGCACTCCCCCGCCGCTGGCCCTCGACGGCTACACCGAGGGCGGTACGGGTGGCACGGGCGGTACGGGCGATATCGCGCCCGGTGAGCCCAACCCCTACGGCGCGACCTACCACGCGGACGGCACCCTGCCCGCCGGCCCGGACTCCGCGCCCGTCTACGCGGCGAAGGGCGAGGTCACGGCGGCCGAGGTGGCCCGCCTCGCGAAGGCCCTCGACATCGCGGGCACCCCGAAGCTCACCGGCGAGATCTGGAAGGTCGGCCAGGACAAGGACGGCTCGGGACCCAGCCTCCAGGTGAACCAGCGGGCCCCCGGGACCTGGACGTTCAGCCGGTATGCGCCCGGCACCGACAACTGCAAGGGCGCGGTGTGCAGGAGCGACCCCGGCTCCCCGAGCAGCCACGCGGTGACCGAGGCCGCCGCGAAGAAGGCCGCCGTGCCCGTGCTGAAGGCGCTGGGCCAGGACGACGCCAAGCTGGACGCGAGCGAGCTCATGGGCGCCGTACGGGTGGTGAACGCGGACCCGAAGGTCGGGGGCCTGCCCACGTACGGCTGGACGACCGGCGTCCAGGTCGGCCCGGACGGCCAGGTGGTGGGCGGCAACGGTCTGTTGAAGACGCCGGTCAAGGGCGACACGTATCCCGTGATCAGCGCGCGCAAGACCCTGGACCTGATGAACGGCCCGGCATCCCTCGCGACGCCGGGCGGCGGGCGCATGGGACCCGGCGGCTGCGCCAGTGCCGTACCGCTGAAGGACCGTGACGAGACGCCGTGCGGCGCGTCGACGACGGTGCCGAAGCGGGAGTCGGTGGCCGTCGAGAAGGCCGTCTTCGGGCTGGCCTCGCACTTCGTGTCCGGGCACCAGACACTGGTGCCTTCCTGGCTGTTCGAGGTACGGCCGACGGGCACGGACTCCGCCTTCACGGTGACGCATCCGGCGGTCGACCCGAAGTACCTGACCTCGCCGGAGCCGACCCGGGCGCCGACACCGACCGCCACCCCCAGCCCGCCGCCGACCGCGGCGCCCACGTCCCGCGACGTCAAGGTGCAGGGCTACACGGCCGACGGCAAGGACCTGACCGTGAGCTTCACGGGCGGGGTGTGCGCGGACTACTCCGCCTCGGCGAGCGAGAGCACGGACAAGGTGACCGTCAAGGTGACCGAGACACCGTGGCAGGGCAAGATCTGCATCCTCATCGCCAAGGTGTACGAGAAGACGGTGCACCTCGACCAGCCGCTCGGCGACCGGAAGGTCGTCGGGTCGGACGGCACGCCGATCCCGGAGGGCAGGGTGCCCGGCGCCTCGGTGAAGACGCCTCGGGCGCGATAGGCGCGGGAGCGGTCCGGGCCGTTCTGCACCTGGCCCCGGATACGCGAAGGCGGCGTCCCTGTCGGAGGGGGACGCCGCCTTCGTACGCGTTGCGCGTTGGCCGTTGGCCGGGACTCAGCTGAAGGAGTCGCCGCAGGCGCAGGAGCCCGTCGCGTTCGGGTTGTCGATCGTGAAGCCCTGCTTCTCGATGGTGTCCACGAAGTCGATGGACGCGCCGCCCAGGTACGGAGCGCTCATGCGGTCGGTGACGACCTTGACGCCACCGAAGTCCTTGACGACATCGCCGTCGAGGGAGCGCTCGTCGAAGAAGAGCTGGTAGCGCAGACCGGAGCAGCCGCCGGGCTGAACGGCGACGCGCAGCGCCAGATCGTCGCGGCCTTCCTGGTCGAGCAGGGCCTTGACCTTGCCCGCGGCGGAGTCGGACAGCATGATGCCGTCGCTCACGGTGGTCTTCTCGTCCGATACGGACATCTGCTTCTCTCCCGGGTTGTACGGAGACTGCTTGCCGACGATTGCAACCGCCGGGGCCGCGGATTCATTCCGGGCCGAGAGTCTGCCTTTCCGTGGGCTTTCCGTTCTCGTCTCCCATGCTCGCACACGCTCCGCAGCGCGGACAGCGACCTGTGGACAACCTCCGGGATTCACGTCACATCGACACTATGGGCATCGTCAACATGACGTGAAGCGGTTATGATAGATAGCGTCATTTCGACGAAAAGGCTAGTCCGAATGTCCCGCTGGATCGCCCCCGTGATCCAAGCGAGCCGCAGAACAGAAAGGGTGCGTGTCGTGACCACCGCCCAGACCCAGGAGCTCGACGTACAGCCGACGCCCCTCGCCCTGCTGCTGCTCGGCCGTGAGGCCGACCCGAGGAGCGAGCGCGGCGTGGAGTGTCCCGGAGACCTGCCCTCGCCGTCCGACCCGGACCTCGTGGAGCGCGCCCGCGCGGCCAAGGAGAAACTCGGGGACAAGGTCTTCGTGCTCGGCCACCACTACCAGCGCGACGAGGTCATCCAGTTCGCCGACGTCACGGGCGACTCCTTCAAGCTGGCCCGCGACGCCGCCGCGCGCCCGGAGGCCGAGTACATCGTCTTCTGCGGTGTGCACTTCATGGCGGAGTCCGCGGACATCCTGACGTCCGACGACCAGAAGGTGGTCCTCCCCGACCTCGCCGCGGGCTGCTCCATGGCCGACATGGCGACGGCCGAGCAGGTCGCCGAGTGCTGGGACGTGCTGACCGAGGCCGGGGTGGCCGAGCAGGTCGTGCCCGTCTCGTACATGAACTCGTCCGCCGACATCAAGGCGTTCACCGGCAAGCACGGCGGCACGATCTGCACCTCCTCCAACGCCCAGCGGGCCCTGGAGTGGGCGTTCGAGCAGGGCGAGAAGGTCCTCTTCCTCCCCGACCAGCACCTCGGCCGCAACACCGCCGTCCGCGACATGGGGATGAGCCTGGAGGACTGCGTCCTCTACAACCCCCACAAGCCGAACGGCGGCCTCACCGCGGAGCAGCTGCGCGACGCCAAGATGATCCTGTGGCGCGGCCACTGCTCGGTCCACGGCCGCTTCTCGCTGGACTCGGTGAACGACGTCCGCGAGCGCATCCCCGGTGTGAACGTCCTCGTCCACCCCGAGTGCAAGCACGAGGTCGTGTCGGCGGCGGACTACGTCGGCTCCACGGAGTACATCATCAAGGCGCTGGAGGCCGCTCCGGCCGGCTCCAAGTGGGCGATCGGCACGGAGCTGAACCTGGTCCGCCGCCTGGCGAACCGTTTCGCCGCCGAGGACAAGGAGATCGTCTTCCTCGACAAGACGGTCTGCTTCTGCTCCACCATGAACCGCATCGACCTCCCCCACCTGGTGTGGACCCTGGAGTCCCTCGCCGAGGGCAACCTGGTCAACCGCATCGAGGTGGACAAGGAGACGGCGGCGTTCGCGAAGCTGGCGCTGGAGCGGATGCTGGCGCTGCCGTAACTCGGAGATCACTGCGCCCTCGGGCGTACCGGGATCACTCCACCCTCGGGCGTACCAGGCCCGACTCGTAGGCGATGACGACGAGTTGGGCCCGGTCGCGGGCGCCGAGTTTGGCCATGGCCCGGTTGACGTGCGTCTTCACGGTGAGCGGACTGACCTCCAGCCGCTCGGCGATCTCGTCGTTGGAGTGGCCTCCCGCGACCTGGACGAGCACCTCGCGCTCGCGCCCGGTGAGCGCCTGGAGCCGCTCGGCCCGGGCGGAGCCCCGGCCCTCGTCCGCACCGTCCCCCTGGGCGAGGAACCTGGCGATCAGCCCCTTGGTGGCCGCCGGGGACAGCAGTGCCTCGCCGCCCGCCGCGATCCGGATGGCGTTCAGCAACTCCTCCGGCTCCGCGCCCTTGCCGAGGAAGCCGGAGGCGCCGGCCCGCAGCGACTGCACCACGTACTCGTCGACCTCGAAGGTCGTCAGCATGACCACCCGTACGTGCGCGAGTCCCGGGTCGGCGCTGATCAGCCGGGTGGCGGCGAGGCCGTCGGTGCCCGGCATCCGGATGTCCATCAACACCACGTCGGCGCGGGTCTCCCGGGTGAGCCGCAGCGCCTCCGCGCCGTCGGACGCCTCGCCGACGACCTCCATGTCGGGCTCGGAGTCGACGAGGACACGGAACGCGCTGCGCAGCAGCGCCTGGTCGTCGGCGAGCAGGACACGGATGGTCATGCGGAGTCCCCCAGGGCGGGCGCGGTGCGGTTCTTGACCGGAAGGATCGCATGGACCCGGAAGCCGCCTCCGTAGCGGGGACCGGTCGTGCAGGTGCCGCCGAGCGCGGTGACCCGCTCGCGCATCCCGAGCAGCCCGTGCCCGCCGCCCTCCTCCGGGCCGCCGTCCTGCCCGGGTCCGTTGTCGAGGACGGTCACTTCCACGTTCGGTCCCACGCGTACGACGCTGATCTCGGCCTTCGCCTCCGGGCCCGCGTGTTTCTGCACATTGGTGAGGGCTTCCTGGATGACGCGGTACGCGGCGAGGTCGACGGCGGCGGGGAGGGTGGTGCCGTGGTCGGCGCGGGCGACTTCGACGGGGAGTCCGGCGTTGCGGAAGGTGTCGGCGAGTTCGTCGAGGCGGGCGAGGCCCGGGGCGGGCTCGGTGGGGGCCTCGGGGTCGCCGGACTGGCGCAGCAGGCCGACGGTGGCGCGCAGTTCGTTGAGGGCCGAGCGGCTGGCCTCGCGGACGTGCGCGAGGGCTTCCTTGGCCTGGTCGGGGCGCTTGTCCATCACATGGGCCGCGACTCCGGCCTGCACGTTGACGAGGGCGATGTGGTGGGCGACGACGTCGTGCAGATCGCGGGCGATGCGCAGCCGCTCCTCGGCGACCCGGCGGCGGGCCTCTTCCTCGCGGGTGCGCTCGGCGCGGTCGGCGCGTTCGCGGATGGCGTGCACGAAGGCGCGGCGGCTGCGTACGGCGTCGCCCGCGGCGGCGGCCATGCCCGTCCAGGCGAAGATCGCGAGGTTCTCCTGCGCGTACCAGGGCAGGGGGCCGACCAGCATCGCGCAGGCCGTCAGCACCGTCATCGTGAGCAGGCCGACGCGCCAGGTGGTGGGGCGGTCCGTGGCCGACGCGACGGTGTAGAGGGCGACGACGGCGGACATCACCACCGGGGCTCTGGGGTCGCTGGCCACCAGTTCCAGGGCGGAGAAGGCGCCGGTCGTGGCGAGGATCGTTCTGGGGGCGCGGCGGCGGAACACGAGGGCGGCGGCGCTGAGCACCATGAGGGTGAGGCTGAGGACGTTCGGGGTGTGCGTGCCCCAGGTCGCTCCGTTCTCCCTGTGGGGGTCGACGAAGGAGCTGGCCATCATCGTCACGAGTACGCCGGTCGCCAGGGTGGCGTCCAGGGCCATGGGATGCGCACGGAGTCTGTACTTCGTGCGCTCTAGGGTGCTCACTCGTTTTACGGTACGGGGCCCTTGCAGGGGGCGGAACGGGGCTCTGGATATCTCCGACGACCCCCGCTATCGGCCTGAACGGCCTCGTCCTCGAACCCCGGACGGGCTGAAAGATGCGCGCCAGCGCCCTTGAGGGGCGCGGGGAACTGCGCGACCAGCCCCCACCGGCCCGCAGCCAAGGCACTTCCGAAGCTGAGGAGGTCCCCCCGCTCACCCGCCGGAGGGAACCGTCAGCCTGGGATCAGGCCCTCGTCGGTCAGCATGGCGCGGACCTCTTCGAGGGTCGCGTCCGGGGACGGGAGGATGAGGTCCGAGGGTTCCAGGGCCTCGTCGGGGAGCGGAGCGCCCAGGCGGCGGACCGAGTCGAGAAGAGTGCTCAGGGTGCGGCGGAAGCCGGCCTCGTCACCGCTCTCCATCTCGGCGAGCAGCTCGTCGTCCAGCTTGTTCAGTTCGGTGAGGTGGCTGTCGTCCAACCTCACCTGCCCCTCCCCCATGATCCGTACGATCATGTCGCCCTCCTCAGGCGCCCTAGGCGTGGGTCACTGCTTGTCGAAGCGCGGGGTGTCCCGCGGCTGGGACTGCGACTGGGACTGTCCCGTGCCGCCCTCGATCGCCTGCTGCGGCGAACCACCGGCGAGCTCGGCCTTCATACGCTGCAGTTCCAGCTCTACATCCGTACCACCGGAGAGCCGGTCCAGCTCGCTCTGGATGTCGTCCTTGGCCAGACCGGACTGGTCGTCGAGCGCACCGGAGGCGAGCAGCTCGTCGATCGCGCCGGCGCGGGCCTGCAGCTGCGCGGTCTTGTCCTCGGCACGCTGGATCGCCATGCCGACGTCGCCCATCTCCTCGGAGATGCCGGAGAAGGCCTCTCCGATACGGGTCTGCGCCTGGGCCGCCGTGTAGGTCGCCTTGATGGTCTCCTTCTTGGTACGGAAGGCGTCCACCTTGGCCTGGAGCCGCTGCGCCGCGAGGGTGAGCTTCTCCTCCTCGCCCTGGAGGGTCTGGTGCTGCGTCTCCAGGTCCGTCACCTGCTGCTGGAGCGCCGCCCGGCGGGAGAGCGCCTCACGGGCCAGGTCCTCGCGGCCGAGCGCGAGCGCCTTGCGGCCCTGGTCCTCCAGCTTGGTGGACTGGTTCTGGAGCTGGTTCAGCTGAAGTTCGAGGCGCTTGCGGCTGGTCGCCACATCCGCGACGCCGCGGCGCACCTTCTGCAGCAGCTCCAGCTGCTTCTGGTACGAGTAATCGAGGGTTTCGCGCGGGTCCTCGGCCCGGTCAAGGGCCTTGTTCGCCTTCGCGCGGAAGATCATCCCCATACGCTTCATGACACCGCTCATGGGCTTCGCGCGCCCCCTTCTGACGGACTCCAGCTCCAGGTACTGCAACAGAACCCACAGTACGGGCCCTGCATCCATTACCGCACTGTTCGGGGACGGATGCGCTCATCCCCAAGGACGACTGCGTACGGCACCGCTCCGGCGTAGGGAGTAGGTGGGACTCGGGGTCCACCCGTACACAACGTCCCCTCTGTCCCACTACAGACGTGCGGTGTTGCCGGATCGTTCCCCACTCGATCGACGTCCATGCCGCCGCACCCCGTACCCTTGGGTTTTGTGTTCCGTAGCCGTGCCAAGGAAGAGAAGGCCCCCGCCGACAAGGCGCAGGTGACCGACTCCAAGCAGACCCGTGACCCGCAGGCCCCCAAGGGCCGCCCCACGCCCAAGCGCAGTGAGGCCCAAACCCAGCGTCGCAGCGTCGCCACGACGCCGACGACGCGCAAGGAGGCGGCCAAGCGGCAGCGCGACGAACGTCGTGTCCAGATGGAGAAGCAGCGCCAGGCCCTGGCCAACGGCGAAGAGCGCTATCTGCCCGCCCGTGACAAGGGGCCGGTGCGGAAGTTCGCACGCGACTTCGTGGACTCGCGCTTCTGTGTCGCTGAGTTCTTCCTGCCGATGGCCGTGGTCATCCTCGTGCTGAGCATGGTGCGGGTGGGCCCGCTGCAGAACGTCGCGCTGCTGCTGTGGCTCGTGGTGATCGTGATGATCGTGGTCGACTCGATCGGCATCGCGATCCGTCTGAAGAAGCAGCTGCCCGCCCGCTTCCCCGACGTGCCCACTAAGGGCGCGGTCAGGTACGCGCTGATGCGCACCCTCCAGATGCGTCGCCTCCGGCTGCCCAAGCCGCAGGTCAAGCGCGGAGAGCGGCCCTGAGCGCGACATCGTTCTCCGGAGGCGCGGCGGATGCCTGGCTGAGCAAGCTGGGCGGACTGCGTGATGTCGTACGACAGGAGCTGGTGGCCCGGCAGCTCGACGAGCAGATAGCAGGCCGGTTCCCGGTCGGGCAGCGGTTGCGGGTGCTCGACGTCGGAATGGGCCAGGGCACGCAGGCGCTGCGGCTGGCCCGCGCCGGGCATCAGGTGACCGGCCTGGAGCAGGACGCGAAGATGCTCGCCGTGGCCCGGGAGGCGCTGGCCGCCGAGCCCGAGGGCATCCGGAGCCGGGTGCGGCTCATCGAGGGCGACGGACGCGAGACGGGCGTGCACTTCCTGCCCGGCAGCTTCGACGTGGTGCTGTGCCACGGCGTACTCATGTACGTCGAGGAGCCGGACCCGCTCCTCGCGGGGCTGGCGCGGATGCTGGCCCCGGGCGGGCTGCTCTCGCTGCTGGTGCGCAACGCCGACGCGCTGGCCATGCGGCCGGGCCTGTCCGGGGACTGGACGGCGACCCTGGCCGCGTTCGACACGGACGCCTACGTCAATCGGCTCGGCCTCGCCGTCCGCGCGGACCGGCTCGCCACGCTGACGTCGACGCTCGCGGGGATCGGGGCGGCGTTGCACGCCTGGTACGGCGTGCGGGTCTTCACGGACACTGCGCCCGACGGGACCCCCGTCCCCGAGGACGTGGAGACTCTCCTGGCCGCGGAGGAGCGGGCCGGGCGGACGGACCCCTATCGCCAGGTGGCGGCCCTGCTGCATCTCTGCGGCGTACGCGGCTGATCGCTGCCTGGTCGCCCCCTGTTCGGCCCTGCACCGCAAGCCGGAGCAGAGTCGCGAAAGGGACACTCGGGACATGGCTGCCACCCGTGCCCCCGTGTCGCGTCTGCTGCTCCCCATAACCGCCCTCGTCTGCGCCGCCGCCCTGCTCTCCGGCTGTTCCGACGCCGGGTCGCCTGCCCAGAAGGGCGGCACGAGGGACGGGACGAAGGACGGGACGACCCAGGCCGTTGTCCCGCTCGCGGCCGACGACCTGCAGAACGCGTATCTGAAGGTGATCAAGAACGTCCTGCCCTCGGTGGTGCAGATCCAGGCGAGCGACGAACTGGGCTCGGGGGTGGTGTACGACGGCCAGGGACACATCGTCACCAACGCGCACGTGGTCGGGAGCGAGAAGACGTTCAGGGTGACGACGGCCAACAGCCAGAACGTGCTGACGGCCAAGCTCGTGTACACCTACCCGGGCCAGGACCTCGCCGTCATCAAGCTGGACAAGGTGCCGAGCGGGCTGAAGGCGGCCACCATCGGGAACTCGGAGAAGGTCGAGGTCGGCCAGATCGTGCTGGCGATGGGCTCGCCGCTCGGGCTGTCGTCCAGCGTGACCCAGGGCATCGTGTCGGCGACCGGGCGCACCGTCAGCGAGAACAGCACCGACGGCGGGACGGGGGCCACCATCGCCAACATGGTGCAGACGTCGGCCGCGATCAACCCGGGCAACAGCGGCGGCGCGCTCGTCAACCTGAACGGGCAGGTCATCGGCATTCCCACGCTGGCCGCGACGGACCCGAGCCTCGGGGGCGGCACGGCGCCCGGTATCGGATTCGCGATCCCCGCCTCGATGGTGCGGACGATCGCCGACCAGATCATCAGGACCGGCAAGGTCACCGACTCGGGACGGGCCGCGCTCGGCATCACCGGCCGTACCGTGCTCGACGAGACCTACGCTCCCGCGGGTGTCGCCGTGGTCGAGGTGAAGCCCGGCGGCGCGGCCGACACGGCGGGCATCCGGCCCGGCGACATCATCACCCGGATCGGCACGAACGACATCACCACCCTCACTTCGCTCGCCGAGGCGCTCGCGGCCGACAAGCCGGGCCAGCGGACGCGGGTGACGTTCGTCCGGGGCGCGGCCGAGCGGACGGTGGGCGTGCGGCTGGGTGAGCAGTAGGTACGGGGGTGAAGGCGGTGGCGAGGGGTTGACGCACGGCGAACGGGGTTGCCGGGAGCGGTCCCGGCAACCCCGGCCGGTCTACTCCGGTTCGGCGTGCAGGCTCATCGGCCCGTAGATCTTCGTGCTGTCCTCGAAGAGGAACACCTGGTCCGCGCCGCCCTCCAGGAGGTCCTTCCAGACCTCGCCGATCCAGGACTCCGCATCCCCCTGTGTGGTGAACTCCTCGGGCTGCACCGCGGGTTGGACCTCTGTCCCGTCGGACTTCTCGAACCGCCACGTCCATGCCGCCATGTACGCCTCCCAGGTATGAGCACACTGCACAGCGGAAGCCGCACAAGATCCGGCTCCCGTCCGAAGCCTAGGCGCTGAGCCGGGTGCGGAACAGAAGATCGCGAGTCGCGGCACGCGTCGCGGGTCGTGAACGGCCCCGC
This sequence comes from Streptomyces sp. NPDC058086, assembly GCF_042885015.1. Classification (NCBI taxonomy): domain Bacteria; kingdom Bacillati; phylum Actinomycetota; class Actinomycetes; order Kitasatosporales; family Streptomycetaceae; genus Streptomyces; species Streptomyces sp. NPDC058086. The sequence goes on from NZ_JBHVST010000068.1 coordinate 24,029, forward strand.
GCGCCTCCGGGCGCTGTACCCGAACGCGCGCCGCCCACGGTGACACGGGAAAATCAGGGCGTGGAACTGACTCTGCTCGGCACCGGCGCCCCCGAGGGCCTGCCCCGTCCCGACTGTCCCTGTGCGGCCTGTGCGAGTGCGCTCGGCGAGGACGCGCGGGCGGCCACCGCGCTGCTCGTGGACGGCACCCTGCTGCTCGACCTCACGCCCGGCGCCGCGTTCGCCGCGGCCCGCGCCGGGCACTCGCTGGGCGGCGTACGGCAGGTCCTGCTCTCGCATCCGCACGACGGGCCCGCCGTCGAGGTGCCGGCCGGGCTGCCGCAGCCCGTACGGGTTCCGGACGGCAGCGAGCTGGCGCTGCTGACCGGACACCGGGTGCGGGCGGTGCCGATGGACTCGCCCGGTACGGGGTACGCGGTTTCCGGGCCGGACGGACAGCGGCTGCTGTATCTGCCGCCGGGCGCGGCGCCCGCGGGACTGGACGAGAACGGCGACTCGTACGCCATGGTGGTCGCCGATGTGGTGGGGCGGCCGGACGCCCTGGCGAAGCTGCGCGCGGTCGGGGCCGTCGGGCCGACGACGGACGTGATCGCGGTCCACCTCGACCACGACGTGCCGCCGGGCCCCGAACTGCGGCGGCGGCTCGCGGCGGCGGGCGCGCGGGCGGTGCCGGACGGGACGACGCTGGACGTGGGCGTCTACGAGGACGTACCCGACGTACCGCGCCGCACCCTCGTGCTCGGCGGGGCGCGCTCGGGCAAGTCGGTGGAGGCGGAACGGCGTCTGGAGTCCTTCCCCGAGGTGCTGTACGTCGCGACGGGCGGATCTCGCAACGGGGACAACGAGTGGGCGTCGCGCGTGCACGCCCACCGTGAGCGGCGGCCCGGCTCCTGGCGCACGGTGGAGACCTGTGACCTGGTGCCGCTCCTGGAGGGCTCCGGCCCTCCCCTTCTCGTCGACTGCCTCTCCCTCTGGCTCACGGACGCGATGGACTCCGTGAACGCGTGGGACGACGCGGAGTGGGCCGGCGGCGGCGAACGCGCGCTGCGCGCCCGCGTCGAGGAACTCACCTCCGCCGTCCGCAACACGCGCCGCACCCTCGTCGCCGTCTCCAACGAGGTCGGCTCCGGCATCGTCCCCGCCACCGCCTCCGGACGCCGCTACCGCGACGAACTCGGCCGCCTGAACGCGGGGTTCGCGGCGGAGTGCGAGCACGTGCTGCTGGTGGTGGCGGGGCAGGCGCTGGCATTGCGGGGCTGACCGGGGGTGACCGGGGTTGACCGGGGCTGACCGGGGCTGACCGGGGCTGACCGGGGCTGACCGGGGCTGACCGGGGATCAGGATTGCCTGCGGGCGATGATCCGGAAGGCGTTCGAGAAGCGGGTGCGGCGGAAAACCGGGGCCATCGCGTGGTCCAGGGCGGAGACCGAGGCGAGCAGCGGGACGCTCACCCGGGCCAGGGCCGTGTGCAGGATGCGCTGGAGCGGGGTCGGCGGGGTGGGGCGCCAGGGGGCGTCGAGGTCGGGCAGGACGCGGCCGAGGGCCAGCGCGAGGGCGCCGGCGAGGTCGTACGGGATGTGCGGTTCTCGGCGGTCCGTCGCGACGATCTCGCAGCCGAGGGACTCCAGTTCGCCCAGCAGGTTGGACAGCGGCATCAGGTGCAGATGGCGCGGCTGGCCGTACGACACCCACCACCTGCCCAGCAGCGCGCCGAACGCGCAGTCGGGGTCGGGCACTTCGACGAGGAGGTGGCCGCCGGGCCGCAGGACCGTCAGGGCGGCGCGCAGTTCCTCGCGCGGGTCGCGGGTGTGCTCCAGATGGTGGAACATGCTCACGACGTCGTAGCGGGCGCTCAGCCGCCCGATGATCCGCGGGTCGGTGAGCCGGCCGCGGTGGGCCTCCTCGATGTGCCCGGCCGCCCGTGCCTTCTCGACCCGCCGGGTGGGGTCGAGGCCGTCGAAGGACGTGTACGGATGGACCTCCCGGGCGACGGCCGGGAAGTGCCCGTGCCCGGTGCCGACGTCGAGCCAGCTCTCCGGCTCGGCGTACCGGAGCAGCGCGCGGGCGGCGGCCCGGTGGCGCCCTCTGCTGCCGCGGGCGCCGAGCAGCCGGTCGGTGAGGCCGTCGAGTCCCTCGTGGAAGTCCCGGTGGTAGAAGGCCAGTCCCTCCGCGCTGAGCCGGGGGTTCTGGAAGGCGTGTGAGCAGTCCGCGCACTCGTCGACGACGAAGGTGCCGGGCTTGCGCTGCACCTGGTCCGGCGTCCGCAGCCGGGTGCGCAGCCGCTTCGAGCCGCACCAGGGACAGTCCTCCCGGCGCGGCTCGTGGAACCGGTCGGTGCCTTGGGCGAGTTCGGCCGCGTAGGCGGCGCGGCGCTCGGCGCTCGGGGGTGGCGTGGGGGGCATGGACGCTCCTGGGGACGGCAGGGTGAGGGGACAGCGGGGGGCGCGATCGAGCCGTACGACAATCCGACACAAACGGTACGGAGCGGATCGTGATCCGGAGTGCAACGACGTGGCGCGGACGTGTTCGATCGCTGCCGGTACTGTTCGGCGAATGAGCTCGCTTAATCTCGACGACTTCACCGATCTGATCGAGCGCCCCGACGGAGGCGTGCGCCGGGACGCCGAGGCGCGCCGGGAGCGCCAGATCGTGCCGCCCGGGGCGCTGGGCCGCCTCGACGAACTGGGTGAGTGGCTGGCGGCGGCGCAGTCCGCGGTGCCGGTGCGGCCGATCGAGCACCCGCGTGTGGTGCTGTTCGCGGGCGACCACGGGGTCGCCGAACTCGGCGTGTCGGCGCGGCCCGCGGGCACCGCCGACCGGTTGGTGCGGGCGGTCCTGGAGGGCGCGAGCCCCGCGGCGGTGCTGGCGCGCCGGCTCGGCGTGCCGGTACGGGTCGTCGACATGGCGCTGGACTGCGATCCGCAGGAGCTGCCCGCCGAGGTCGCAGGGCATCGGGTGCGGCGCGGGTCGGGGCGGATCGACGTCGAGGACGCGCTGACCCTGGAGGAGGCGGAGGCCGCGTTCCGGGCGGGGGTCGCGGTCGCGGACGAGGAGGCGGACTCCGGTACGGATCTGGTGGTGCTCGGCGATGTGAGCGTCGGCGGGACCACCGCGGCGGCCGTGCTGGTCGCGGCGCTGTGCGGGACCGACGCGTCCGTGGTCACAGGCCGGGGCGGGCGGCCCATCGACGACCTCGCGTGGATGCGCAAGTGCGCGGCCGTGCGGGACGCCTTGCGGCGGGCCCGGCCGGTGCTCGGGGATCAGCTGCAACTGCTCGCGGTGGTGGGCGGCGCCGATCTCGCGGCGATGACGGGGTTCTTGTTGCAGAGCGCGGTGCGGAAGATGCCGGTGATCCTCGACGGGGTCGTCTCGGCCGCGTGCGCCCTCGTGGGGCAGCGGGTCGCCTTCCGGGCGCCGGACTGGTGGCTGGCCGGCCAGAACAGTGGCGAGCCGGCCCAGGCGAAGGCCCTGGACCGTATGGCCCTCGAACCCCTGCTCGACCACGGGGTCACGGTCGGCGAGGGCGCGGGAGCCCTCCTCGCTCTCCCCCTCGTCCAGGCCGCCGCCGCCCTCTCCGCCGAACTCCCGGAGACGCCGGCCCCCGAGCCCGAGCCCGAGGCCTCCGACCAGAACGAGTGAACGGCCTCGCCCTCGAACGCCGGACGGGCTGAAAGACACGGGCGGGGGCGAGTGGGGCACGCCCCGCGCCCTCGCCCGTGAACGCCGCCCGCTCCGAAGCCCTTTGGGGCGCGGGAAACCGCGCGCCCAGCCCCCACCGACCGGCAGCCAAGAACCGCGCGCGAAACCCACCCCGCAACAGAACCCCGGCCCGCATCACCCGTACCGCCCCTCCCCCGCACGACGCACCCCGCCCCATATCATCGCCCTTTATGGGAGATGCCCGAATTGCCGCTGACCAGGAGCGGGTCCCGGCCCGTCAGGGTGAAGGGGACCACCTGTCCACAGGCGCGTCGCGCAGAGCCGCCGCCTTCGCGGTCTGGTACCTGCGGGCCGTCGCGTTCATCAACTTCCTGAGCGCCGCGTGGGTGTCGCTCGGACAGGACGTACGGCGCCACAACACCGAGAACTTCTTCACCCCGTACCTGCTGACGGCAGGATTCGCGTCGGGTGTGTTCACCATGTTCCTGGCCATCACGATGCGCCGCCGCAAACGGGCCGCGTGGATCCTCAACTTCGTGCTCAGCGGACTGTTCCTGATGCTGTTCGCCGTCGCGATGACGTTCCCGGAGATCCGCCAGTACGCCCAGAACTGGGTCTCGATCGTCCTGACCGCCGCCTTCGTCGTCTCGCTCGTCGTCGGCCGCCGGGAGTTCTACGCGAAGGGCGACCGGTCGAACCCCAAGCTCGCCGCGGCCGTCGCCGTCGGCGGACTGCTCGTCGCCTCCCTGCTCGCCGCACTGCTGGTGACGGTCACCAACAGCGCGCAGGACGCCTACCGTTCGACCTTCTGGGACCGCTGGCGCTACGGCGCCCTGCGACTGGTCTCCGTCGCCGCCGACGACTCCCGCTTCCCCGGCCTGGAGATCGCCAACTGGGTCAACGTCACGATCAACGTGCTCAGCACCCTGCTGGTCCTCGCCGTGTTCTACGCCGCCTTCCGCTCCCGCCGCGCCGTCGACCCGCTGACCGAGAACGACGAGAACCGACTGCGCACCCTGCTCGACCGGCACGGCGACCGCGACTCGCTGGGCTACTTCGCGCTGCGCCGGGAGAAGAGCGTGATCTGGTCGCCGACCGGCAAGGCCGCGGTCGCGTACCGCGTCGTCGGCGGGGTCTCACTGGCCTCCGGCGATCCGATCGGCGACCCGGAGGCGTGGCCCGGCGCCATCGAGCCCTGGCTCGCCGAGGCCCGCGCGCACGGCTGGATCCCGGCGGTGATGGGAGCGAGCGAGGAGGCGGGGACCGTCTACTCACGGCACGGGCTCGACGCCCTCGAACTCGGTGACGAGGCGATCGTCGAGACCGCCGAATTCACCCTCGAAGGACGCGCCATGCGCACGGTCCGGCAGGCCTACAACCGGGTCAAGCGCGCCGGGTACGAGGTGCGCATCCGCCGGCACGAGGACATCCCGGCCGACGAGATGACGTACCTCCTGCGGCGTGCCGACGACTGGCGGGACGGGGCGACCGAGCGCGGGTTCAGCATGGCGCTCGGACGGCTCGGCGACCCGGACGACGGACGGTGCGTGATGCTGGAATGCACCGATGGGGAGGGAGAGTTGCGGGCGCTGCTGTCCTTCGTACCGTGGGGGCCGCAGGGGCTCTCGCTCGATCTGATGCGGCGTGACCGGGACGCCGAGAACGGGCTGATGGAGTTCATGGTGATCGAACTCCTGCGCCGCGCCCAGGAGATCGGGATCACCCAGGTCTCGCTCAACTTCGCCATGTTCCGTTCCGTCTTCGAACGTGGTGGACGCCTCGGCGCCGGGCCGGTGCTGCGGCTGTGGCGTTCCCTGCTCAGTTTCTTCTCGCGCTGGTGGCAGATCGAGTCGCTGTACCGGGCCAACGCCAAGTACCGGCCGATCTGGGAACCCCGGTTCCTGCTCTTCGAGAAGAGCGCGGACCTGCTGCGTATCGGCCTCGCGGCCGCGCGCGCCGAGGGGTTTCTCGAAGCCCCCGGACTGCCGAAGTGGCTGCACCGCAGGCACCTGGAGTCGCACCGATGACGGCGACCGGACGGACGGGGCGAGCCTGCCGGACGGGGACCGGGACAGCAGGACAGATGGGGACCACTGCATGAACACCCTCGCCCGCCTCGCCCGCGCCGAATGGGGACTGCTGTACGTCACCGTGCGCGAGGCACTCGCCGGACAGCGTTGGCGGGCGATGCCGGTGACGCTCGGGGCCGTCTTTCTGACGGCCCTCCTCCAGTTCGTGCAGAACCAGCCCTGGGGCTTCCAGTTCGTGCAGGACATCGGCTCCGTGCGGGCCGAGGAGCCGCGCTGGCTCGCCCTGCTGCGCACCCCGCTCTCCCTGTTCGTGCCGGCCCTCGACCTGCCGGTGTGGGGTGCGCTGCTGCAACTTCTCATCGTGTTCGGGATCGCCGAGATCTGTCTGGGCTGGTGGCGGATGCTCGTCATCGCGTACGCCGCCACGCTGGCCGGCACGCTCTACGCGCGCGTGGCGATCTCGCTGAGCCCGGGCAACCCCCTGGGGCTGCCCGTGACGGACGCGCAGGTCGTGGACACCGGGCCCTCGGCGGCCGTGGTCGGCCTCGCCGTGTTCGTCGCCTGGCGCTATCGCGCGTACTGGACGGGGTGGGGGGTGGCCGCGGCGATGGTGATCGAGGTGGCGCTCAAGGGGAACCTCGCGGGCAAGGAGCACATCGCCGCACTCGCCGCGGTCTTCGTGCTGTACGGGATCTCGATCCTGCGTCACCGCCACGGCCATCGTCACCGCCACCGACACCGCCATCGTCACCGGCGGCCGGGCAGGGACCGGACGGGATCCGGTTTTCCGCCGATCCAGTCCTGAAGCTTGCGGCGCGGGCCGAACCAGCGGCGGTCGTGGTGGTAGGCGCGCAGGATCGACCTGGCCCGGGCGCGCGGCCTGCGGCGGTAGAAGCGCCTGGCCCACGGGGAGACCGGGCGGGCCAGCCGGACGGCGCCGATGAGGGCGACGAACGGGACGATCACGCCGAAGATCGCCATGCGGGCCTTGCCCTTGCTCAGGGCGAGCAGGGCGAAGAGGAAGTTCAGGGCGACGGTCAGGATGACCCCGCCGCGGTCCTGGAGTTCCTCCTGGGTCATGTCGTTGACCCCGAACGGCAGGAAACCGCCGAGCACCAGGCCGACGAGGGCCGCCGTGACCAGGACGACCTCGACGCTCTTGCGGCCCTCCTCGGTCCAGTACACGTCGTCGAGGTGCAGGATCAGCGCGAACTCGTCGAGCACCAGCCCGGCGCCCATCCCGAACACCACCGCGAACAGCGAGGCGCCGAAGCCGTGCCGGTAGCTGGCCACCGCGCCGAAGCCGCCGATCACGGTCAGGACGACACCGGGCACGACGTGGTGGATGTGCAGACCGCCCGCCTTGACGTTGCCGAACGGACCCTTGCCCGCGCGGATCAGGCGGACGATGACACGGGTGATCACAAAGGTCAGCACGAAGGAGGCGAGTGCCAGCAGAAGCGGCAGCTTTCCCGGTTCGATGATGTTCCTCTGCAACCAATGACCCATATTGCGCACTTTATCCGCGGCTCTCGTGCACGGCCGCCGCACCCGTCCCCGGCCGGCCCGCCACCGCCCCGGGTACCCTGCGCCGGTGTCCAGGACCCCTCTCCCCCACGGCCTCCGCTTCGCCTTCGGCACCCTGACCGTGCTCCCGGTCACGGTCACCCGCTGGGACCGTGAGGCGGCGCGCGGCGGAATGCTGTGCGCCCCCGTCGCCGGGCTGGTCGTCGGGGCGGGCGCGGCCCTGGTGGGCGTGACGCTGCTCGCGATGGGCGCGGGCCCGCTGCTGGCCGCCGTCGCCACCGCCGCCGTACCGGCCGCGCTCACCCGTGGTCTGCATCTCGACGGACTCGCCGACACCGCGGACGGCCTCGGCAGCGGCAAGCCCGCCGAGGACGCGCTGCGGATCATGAAGCAGTCCGACATCGGCCCGTTCGGCGTGATCACCCTGCTCTTCGTGCTGCTCGCACAGGTCGCCGCGCTATTCCAGGCCTACGAGGCCTCGTGGGCGCGGGGTGTGCTCGCGGCCGTCGTCTCGGCGACCGCGGCCCGTCTCGCCCTCACCCTGGCGGCGCGCACCGGGGTGCCCCCGGCCCGCCCCGAGGGCCTGGGTGCCGCGGTCGCGGGCACGGTGCCCGTGCGCGGCGCCCTGCTGGTGGCCCTCGCCGTCGCCGTCGCGGCGGCCGGCGCGGGCGCGCTCCTCGGCACGTACGACCTCGTACGCGCCCCACTGGCCGTCCTCGCCGCCTGCGCGACCGCCGAGCTGCTCCTGCGCCACTGCACACGCCGCTTCGGCGGCGTCACGGGCGACGTCTTCGGCGGCCTCGCCGAGACGGCGGCGACCACCGCCCTCGTGGCGCTCTCCCTCGGCTGAACTTCCAGCGAGCGTAGAAATGAGCGAAACCCGGCGGCGCGCGTAGGCTCGTCCCGACTATGTGCCACCCAGGTAACGACACTCCCTGAGGCCGGATCTAGGGTCATTCGTCAGGGCCCGGTCGACCCATCCCTACTCGGCCGCAGCAAAACAATGGAAGCGAGATCTCACCACAGTGACTGCTCTGACTCTCAGCACCGCCGCGGCGTCCGGCCTGCGGGCCGACGCGATCGTCGTCGGTGTCGCGAAGGGCGCCAAGGGCCCGGTCGTCGCACCGGGCGCCGAGGCCGTGGACAAGGCGTACGACGGCGCACTCGCCGGAATCCTGGAGACCCTCGGCGCGTCCGGCGGCGAGGGCGAGGTGACGAAGCTGCCCGCACCGACCGGCTTCAAGGCGCCGGTCGTCGTGGCCGTCGGACTGGGAGCCGTCCCGGAGAAGGACGACACGTTCAGTGCCGAGGCGCTGCGCCGCGCGGCCGGTGCCGCGGCCCGCGCGCTCGCCGGTGCCAAGAAGGCCGTCTTCGCCCTGCCGATCACCGACGCCGCCGACGCGGGCGTCCTGGCGGAGGGCGCGGCGCTCGGCGCGTACGCCTTCGACGCCTACAAGGAGACCGGCAAGAACGGCAAGGACGCGAAGAACGGCAAGGCCCCGCTCGCCGAGGTCACGCTGCTCGGCGGCAAGCCCCGGGACGCGGCGTACAAGGCGGCCCTCGCGCGCGCCACCGCCGTGACCGAGGAGCTCAACCGCGCCCGCGACCTCATCAACACCCCGCCGAACGACCTCTACCCCGAGGCGTTCGCCGCCGTCGCCACCGCCGCCGGCAAGGAGCACGGCATCAAGGTGCAGGTGCTCGACGAGAAGGCCCTCCAGAAGGGTGGCTTCGGCGGCATCCTCGGCGTCGGCGCGGGCTCGGCCGCCGCTCCCCGCCTGGTGAAGCTGTCGTACACCTCGCCGAAGGCGACCAAGCACCTCGCGTTCGTCGGCAAGGGCATCACCTACGACTCGGGCGGCATCTCCCTCAAGCCCGCCGGGCACAACGAGACGATGAAGTGCGACATGAGCGGCGCGGCGGCGGTCTTCGCCGCCGTGGTCGCCGCGGCGCGCCTCGGCCTCCAGGTCAACGTCACCGGCTGGCTGGCGCTCGCCGAGAACATGCCCTCCGGTTCCGCCACCCGCCCCGGTGACGTGCTGCGCATGTACAGCGGCAAGACCGTCGAGGTCCTCAACACCGACGCCGAGGGCCGTCTCGTGCTCGCCGACGCGCTGTGGAAGGCGTCCGAGGAGAAGCCGGACGCGATCATCGACGTGGCGACGCTGACCGGAGCGATGGTGCTCGCGCTCGGCAACCGCACCTTCGGCGTGATGGCCAACGACGACGCGTTCCGTACGTCGATCGTCGAGGCCGCGGACGAGGTCGGCGAGGAGTCCTGGCCGATGCCGCTGCCCGAGCACCTGCGCAAGGGGATGGACTCCCCGACCGCCGACATCGCCAACATGGGCGAGCGGATGGGCGGCGGCCTGGTCGCGGGTCTGTTCCTGAAGGAGTTCGTGGGCGAGGGCATCACGTGGGCGCACCTGGACATCGCCGGGCCCGCGTTCAACGAGTCCGGCCCCTTCGGCTACACGCCGAAGGGTGGTACGGGGTCGGCGGTGCGGACGCTGGTGCGGCTCGCCGAGCTGACCGCCGCGGGCGATCTCGGCTAGGGATGTGTCGCGGCCGCGGGTGATTCGCGGCCGATCGCGCAGTACCTCCGCGTCCCTGTCACGGCGCGGAGGTACCCCCTGTATTCGGACAGTGCGACTTCTCACACACCGGCCCGGCGTCTCGAACGCTCCGGACAAGTGCGAAGATGGGTTCTCGGCAGGACAGGGCCCCCACCACAGGGCCGAAGAAGAGCGGCCGGACACCAGCCGCCGACCGGTCACTGGAGACCGGCGTGGCGCACATGCATGGAGGACGTGACGTGGCGAACGACGCCAGCACCGTTTTCGACCTAGTGATCCTCGGCGGTGGCAGTGGCGGTTACGCCGCGGCGCTCCGCGGGGCGCAGCTGGGCCTGGACGTCGCCCTGATCGAGAAGGACAAGGTCGGAGGCACCTGCCTGCACCGGGGATGCATCCCCACCAAGGCTCTGCTGCACGCGGGCGAGATCGCCGACCAGGCCCGCGAGAGCGAGCAGTTCGGCGTCAAGGCCACCTTCGAGGGCATCGACGTCCCGGCCGTCCACAAGTACAAGGACGGGGTCATCTCGGGCCTTTACAAGGGCCTGCAGGGTCTCATCGCGTCCCGCAAGGTGACGTACATCGAGGGTGAGGGCCGACTGTCCTCCCCCACCTCGGTCGACGTGAACGGCCAGCGCATCCAGGGCCGCCACGTGCTGCTCGCGACCGGCTCCGTGCCGAAGTCGCTGCCGGGCCTGGTGATCGACGGCAACCGGATCATCTCCTCCGACCACGCGCTGGTCCTGGACCGCGTCCCGCAGTCCGCGATCGTGCTCGGCGGCGGCGTCATCGGCGTCGAGTTCGCCTCCGCGTGGAAGTCCTTCGGTACCGACGTGACGGTGATCGAGGGCCTCAAGCACCTCGTCCCGGTCGAGGACGAGAACTCCTCCAAGCTTCTTGAGCGCGCGTTCCGCAAGCGCGGCATCAAGTTCAACCTGGGCACCTTCTTCTCGAAGGCCGAGTACACCCAGAACGGTGTCAAGGTCACCCTCGCCGACGGCAAGGAGTTCGAGGCCGAGGTCCTGCTCGTCGCCGTCGGCCGCGGCCCGGTCTCGGCCGGTCTCGGCTACGAGGAGCAGGGCGTCGCGATGGACCGCGGCTATGTCCTGGTCGACGAGTACATGCGGACGAACGTGCCGACCATCTCCGCCGTCGGTGACCTGGTCCCGACGCTCCAGCTCGCGCACGTCGGCTTCGCCGAGGGCATCCTGGTGGCGGAGCGTCTGGCCGGTCTGAAGACCGTTCCGATCGACTACGACGGTGTCCCCCGGGTGACGTACTGCCACCCCGAGGTCGCCTCCGTGGGCATCACCGAGGCCAAGGCCAAGGAGATCTACGGCGCGGACAAGGTCGTCGCTCTGAAGTACAACCTCGCGGGCAACGGCAAGAGCAAGATCCTCAACACCGCGGGCGAGATCAAGCTCGTCCAGGTGAAGGACGGTGCCGTGGTCGGCGTCCACATGGTCGGCGACCGCATGGGCGAGCAGGTCGGCGAAGCCCAGCTGATCTACAACTGGGAGGCGCTGCCCGCCGAGGTCGCCCAGCTCATCCACGCCCACCCGACGCAGAACGAGGCGCTCGGCGAGGCCCACCTCGCCCTCGCGGGCAAGCCGCTGCACTCGCACGACTGATCCAGCCCCCGGCTGTTTTCAGTCACCGCGTCGCTCCTGGGCGCGACGACGACCACAGACTTCCGCACCATTCGTAAGGAGCAACAGAAACCATGGCGGTTTCCGTAACCCTTCCGGCGCTCGGTGAGAGCGTCACCGAGGGCACTGTCACTCGCTGGCTGAAGGCCGAGGGCGAGCGCGTCGAGGCCGACGAGCCGCTGCTCGAGGTGTCGACCGACAAGGTCGACACCGAGATCCCCTCCCCCGCCGCCGGTGTGCTCGCCTCCATCAAGGTCGCCGAGGACGAGACGGTCGAGGTCGGCGCCGAGCTGGCCGTCATCGACGACGGCACGGGCGCGCCCGCCGCCGCCCCCGCTCCGGCCGCCGAGCCCGTGGCCGCCCCGGCCCCGGCTCCGGCCGCTCCCGCCCCGGTCGCCGAGGCCCCCGCGCCTCCGGCCGCCCCGGCCCCCGCCGCCCCCGCCGCTCCGGCCGGTGGCGCCTCCGGTACCGACGTCGTGCTGCCCGCGCTGGGCGAGTCGGTCACCGAGGGCACCGTCACCCGCTGGCTGAAGGAGGTCGGCGAGGAGGTCGCGGAGGACGAGCCGCTGCTCGAGGTCTCCACGGACAAGGTCGACACCGAGATCCCGTCGCCGGTGGCTGGCGTCCTGCTGCAGATCCTGGTCGCCGAGGACGAGACCGCCGAGGTCGGCGCGAAGCTCGCCGTCGTCGGCGCGCCCGGCGCCGCTCCGGCCGCTGCCGCCCCCGCGGCTCCGGCTGCCCCCGCCGCCGCTCCGGCCGCCCCCGCCGCGCCCGCGGCTCCGGCTCCGGCCCCCGCTGCTCCGGCCGCCCCGGCCGCTGCCGCCCCGGCTCCGGTCCAGCCCGTGGCTCCGGCCCCGGTCGCGCCCGCCGCTCCGGCTCCCGCGCCGGTCGCCGCGCCCGCCCCGGTCATCCCGGCTCCGGCTCCGGCCGCGCAGGCCACCGACGAGGGCGCGTACGTGACCCCGCTGGTGCGCAAGCTCGCCGCGGAGAACTACGTCGACCTGGCCTCCGTCAAGGGCACCGGAGTCGGCGGCCGTATCCGCAAGCAGGACGTCCTCGCCGCCGCCGAGGCCGCGAAGGCCGCCGCCGCTGCTCCGGCTCCGGCCGCTGCCGCTGTGACTGCCGGTGGCCATGCCGCCAAGAAGGCGCCGGCCCTGGAGGTCTCCCCGCTGCGCGGTCAGACCGTCAAGATGCCCCGCATCCGCAAGGTCATCGGCGACAACATGGTGAAGGCCCTGCACGAGCAGGCCCAGCTGTCCTCGGTCGTCGAGGTCGACGTCACCCGCCTGATGCGGCTGCGCGCGCAGGCGAAGGACTCCTTCGCGGCACGCGAGGGCGTCAAGCTCTCCCCGATGCCGTTCTTCGTGAAGGCGGCGGCCCAGGCGCTGAAGGCCCACCCGGCCGTCAACGCCCGGATCAACGTGGACGAGGGCACGATCACCTACTTCGACACCGAGAACATCGGTATCGCGGTGGACTCGGAGAAGGGCCTGATGACCCCGGTCATCAAGCACGCGGGCGACCTCAACATCGCCGGCATCGCCAAGGCCACCGCCGAGCTGGCGGGCAAGGTCCGGGCGAACAAGATCACTCCGGACGAGCTGTCCGGCGGGACCTTCACCATCTCCAACACCGGCTCGCGCGGCGCGCTCTTCGACACGATCATCGTGCCGCCGAACCAGGTCGCGATCCTCGGCATCGGTGCCACGGTCAAGCGTCCGGCCGTCATCGAGACGGAGGAGGGTACGGTCATCGGCGTCCGCGACATGACCTACCTGACGCTCTCCTACGACCACCGTCTGGTGGACGGCGCCGACGCGGCCCGTTACCTGACCGCGGTCAAGGCGATCCTGGAGGCGGGCGAGTTCGAGGTCGAGCTCGGCCTGTAACCACCCCCGCTCGCGCGCTGCCCCCATCCGGAACCTTCCGGACGGGGGCTTCGCGTTTCCGCCGCAGGTCACCGCGGCTTCAGCACGTTGTCCGACCACAGCAGCAGCGTCTCCACCCACAGGTTCGGGATCTCCGTCGGGTACGCGGGTGTCAGGTGCCGCGTCCGGTACGCCCTGAGGACGTCGTACGTGGCGTCCAGGCAGTCGCGCGAGCCGAGGTCCCCCGTCCGCGGGTCGACGCCGACGAGGAAGCCCCGCTCCTCGACCGTACGGATCATGGCGCGGGCGGCCTTCACGTCACTGGTCGACGAGTCGGTGCAGCGGTAGCGGCTGTACGGGTGGGTGGACTTCCCTGGAATGGGGGTCCCCCCTGCTCGAGCGAAGCCGAGAGCTTGGGGGAGCGCGTCCCCTGACATGTCGCCGAGCATCCGCGCGTACGTGCCCTCCGCGTGCCAGGCGCCGATGTCGCCGCCGGGCGGGGTGTAGAGCGCGTTCGACGGGTTCTCCACCGCGCCGTACACCCAGCGGTCGGTGCCGGTGATCCGGAAGCCCCAGCCGACGTGCCCGAACTTCTGCGCGCCGTCCGGCTTGACGAAGACACACGCCCCGCCGGAGGCGACCGAGGTACCGTGGGCCCGCGTCGTACTCGGCCGCGCGGCCGCCCCCGTGTCCACCGGCCCGCACGCCGCCACGGCCGCGACCGCCCCGGCCACCAGAACCCAGCGGAACGCCCGCTTCCGTCCCCATCCGCCCATGCCAACCCCCTGGCGTTCGCGGGAGCCCCCCGTGGGAACCCCCGCGCCGAAACCCCTGTGCCGACCCACACACCGTGCGGGGCCCGCGGGTTCTCCGGGTGACACGGACGTGACGCCTCCGGGCCCCACCCGGTACGGGTCTTTACGTCCACGGCCGCTTTGACAGCGTGTAAGTCTCGTCTCACCTGCATGAAAGCGCCCCCGTACGCCTCTCTCCGACGGGGATGCGGCCTTATTGTCTAAAGGTCAAACGCCCTTGGGGCCGGCCCACCCCCAACGAAGGAGCCCCTCATGACCGCGCCCGTCGTCCACTCGCTGCGCGAACAGATCCGCGAGCACATCGTGGAGGGGATCGTCAGCGGGCGCTGGAAGCCGGGTGAGCGGATCGTCGAGCGGCGGATCGCGACCGAGCTTGAGGTCAGCCAGACCCCGGTGCGGGAGGCGCTGCGCGAACTGGAGTCGCTGCGGCTGATCGAGTCGGCGCCCAACAAGGGTGTGCGCGTGCGCAACCTGACGGCCGCCGACCTGGAGGAGAGCTACCCCGTACGGGCCGGTCTGGAGGCCATCGCGGCGGAGCTGGCGGCCGAGCGGCTCGCCCAGGACTGCTCGGCCCTGGAGCCGCACGTCACGGCGCTGTACGAGGCCGACCGGCTGTCGGACGGCACCGGCCAGGTCCGTCACACCGTCGCCTTCCACCGCGAACTCGTGCGCGCCGCGGGCAACTCCGTCCTCCTGCACACCTGGGAGGGTCTGGGCATCGAGGTCTTCACCGCCCTGTCCATCCGCTGGCTGGGAACCGTCCAGCAGTCGTACGCGGAGGAGCACGAGGCGCTCGTGGACGCCTTCCGGCGCCGGGATCCACTGATCGCCGACCTGGTGAAGGCACACGTGCTGGGCTGCGCGCCGCGCCCGTGACACAACCGAGCACACTCATGCTCACCTGGGGAAACCCTGGGAATCCAAGGCACCCGGTGCCTGTCGTCAAGGCACCCCGTGCCGACTTTTGCGATGCGAAGAGGTTTTCGCCTTCAACCCTTTGATCGATCATCGATCAGGGAGTTACAGTCAGCGCTGGGCTCCCACCAGAGCCCGCCGCCCTGTCCTGCCAAAGACATAAGGGCACCCCCGAAAACCCCTTGCCGATGAGGGAACCCCCCTCCGCATCCGGAAGGCGGCGCAATGACCGACCCCACCGCAATCCAGCCGAGCGAGCTCGACCAGCTCCCGGACCGCGACCCCGAGGAGACCGCCGAATGGCAGGCCTCCCTGGACGCCGTCACCCAGGCGGCCGGGCCGCACCGTGCCGCGTACCTGATGCGCCGCACGCTGGAGCGCGCCGAGGGCAACGGTCTCGCGCTGCCCAAGCTGCTTGAGACCGACTACGTCAACACCATCCCCACCGCCGCCGAGCCCGTCGTGGACGGCGACGAGGCGATGGAGGCCCGGATCACCGCCTGGAACCGCTGGAACGCGGCCGCGATGGTGACCCGGGGCGCGAAACACGGCGTCGGCGGCCACATCGCCACCTTCGCCTCCGCGGCCTGGCTCTACGAGACCGGCTTCAACCACTTCTTCAAGGGCAAGGAGTCCCAGGAGGCTCCCGGCTCCGGCGACCAGCTCTACATCCAGGGCCACGCCTCCCCCGGCATCTACGCCCGCGCCTTCCTCGACGGCCGGCTCACCGAGCAGCACCTCGACAACTTCCGCCAGGAGGCGGGCGGCAACGGCCTCCCGTCGTACCCGCACCCTCGGCGCCTGCCCTGGCTCTGGGAGTTCCCGACCGTCTCCATGGGCCTCGGCCCGCTGTCGGCGATCTACCAGGCGCGCTTCAACCGCTATCTGACCAGCCGCGGCATCAAGGACGTCTCGCAGTCCCACGTGTGGGCGTTCCTCGGCGACGGCGAGATGGACGAGCCCGAGTCGACCGCGGCACTCGCCCTCGCCTCCCGCGAGGGCCTGGACAACCTGACCTTCGTCATCAACTGCAACCTGCAGCGCCTCGACGGCCCGGTCCGCGCCAACTTCAAGATCGTGCAGGAGCTGGAGGCCCAGTTCCGCGGCGCCGGCTGGAACGTCGTGAAGTCGCTGTGGGGCTCGGCCTGGGACGAGCTGTTCCAGCTCGACACCACGGGCGCGCTCGTACGCCGCCTGCGCGAGGTACCCGACGCGCAGGTGCAGACGTACCAGACCCGCGACGCCGCCTACATCCGCCAGGACTTCTTCGGCGCCGACCCGGCGCTCGTCGAGATGGCGAAGCTGCTGAGCGACGACAAGATCACCGAGTGCTTCCACCTCTCCCGCGGCGGCCACGAGTCCCGCAAGGTGTACGCGGCCTACCGCGCCGCCCTCGCCCACAAGGGCGCGCCGACGGTGATCCTGGCCCAGACGGTCAAGGGCTTCACGCTCGGCGAGGGCTTCGCGTCCAAGAACGCCAACCACCAGATGAAGAAGCTGTCGACGGACGAGTTCAAGCAGATGCGTGACCTGCTCGAGCTGCCCATCTCCGACAGCCAGTTCGTCGACGGCCAGGTTCCCTACGGCCACCCGGGCGCCGACTCCCCCGAGGTCCGTTACCTCCAGGAGCGCCGCGCGGCCCTCGGCGGCCCGGCCCCGGCCCGCCGTACGCACGCGCTCGCCCCGCTGCCCGCCCCCGCCGACAAGGCGTTCGCGTCCTTCGACAAGGGCTCCGGCTCGCAGAACGTGGCGACCACGATGGCCTTCGTCCGCCTGATCAAGGACCTCGTCCGCGACAAGGAGACCGGGAAGCGCTGGGTGCCGATCGTCCCCGACGAGGCGCGCACCTTCGGCATGGAGAGCCTCTTCCCCTCTCTCGGCATCTACTCGCCCAAGGGCCAGACGTACGAGCCGGTCGACCGCGACCAGCTGATGTACTACAAGGAGGCCAAGGACGGCCAGATCCTCAACGAGGGGATCACCGAGGCCGGCTCCATGGCGGACTTCATCGCCGCGTCCACCGCGTACGCCACGCACGGCGAGGCGATGATCCCCTTCTACATCTTCTACTCGATGTTCGGCTGGCAGCGCACGGCCGACCAGATGTGGCAGCTCGGCGACCAGCTCGGCCGCGGCTTCCTGGTCGGCGCCACGGCCGGTCGTACGACGCTGACGGGCGAGGGCCTCCAGCACGCCGACGGCCACTCCCCGGTCATCGCGGCGACCAACCCGGCCGCCCTGTCCTACGACCCGGCGTTCGCGTACGAGATCGCGACGATCGTCAAGGACGGTCTGCGCCGGATGTACGGCGAGGCGGCCCCGGGCGAGGACTCGAACGTCTTCTACTACCTGACGGTCTACAACGAGCCGATGCCGCAGCCCGCCAAGCCGGCCGGCCTCGGTATCGACGAGGGCATCGTCAAGGGCCTCTACCGCTTCAACACGGCCGAGTCGGCGGGCCTGTCCCCCGTCGCCAACGCCCCGCGCATCCAGCTGCTGGGCTCCGGCACGGCGATCCACTGGACCCTCCAGGCGCAGAAGCTGCTCGCCGAGGAGTGGGGCGTGGCCGCCGACGTGTGGTCCGCGACCTCCTGGACGGAGCTGCGGCGCGACGCGCTGGAGGCCGACGCGGCCCTGCTGCGCGGCGAGGAGCGGGTGCCGTTCGTCCGCCAGGCGCTGCACGGCGCCGAGGGCCCGGTGCTCGCGGTCTCCGACTACATGCGCCAGGTCCCGGACCAGATCGCGCAGTGGGTCGAGCAGGACTACTCCTCGCTCGGTGCCGACGGCTTCGGCCTCTCCGACACCCGTGAGGCGGCCCGCCGCCACTTCGGCGTCGACGCGCAGTCGATCGTCGTCGCGGCGCTGGCGCAGCTGGCACGGCGGGGCGAGGCCAAGGCGTCCGCGGTGAAGGAAGCGCGGGAGCGCTACGGGCTCTGACGGTCCGCCTGTTTCATGAGGGGCGCGGTGGCTACGGCCGCCGCGCCCTTCGGCGTTGCGGCGCGCTCTTCGGCGTTCCCGCGCGCCCTTCGGCGTTCCCGCGAGCTCTTCGGCGTTGCGGCGCGCCCCTTCGCTGTCAGTGGGGCCCGGCATCATGGCCGTATGCGTGCTGCCCGCCTGATCAAGATGGTGCTGCTGCTCCAGTCGCGGCCGTCGATGACCGCCGCCGAGCTGGCGCGGGAGCTGGAGGTGTCCGAACGGACGATCACGCGGGACGCGCAGGCACTGTCGGAGGCGGGGGTTCCGGTGTACGCGGACCGGGGCAGGGCCGGGGGCTACCGCCTGATCGGCGGCTACCGCACCCGGCTGACGGGCCTGGCCCGGACGGAGGCGGAGGCTCTGTTCCTGAGCGGGGTGCCGGGGGCCCTGCGGGACATGGGTCTGGAGGACGCGGCCTCCGCCGCGCGC
The DNA here is from genome assembly GCF_042885015.1 of Streptomyces sp. NPDC058086. Classification (NCBI taxonomy): domain Bacteria; kingdom Bacillati; phylum Actinomycetota; class Actinomycetes; order Kitasatosporales; family Streptomycetaceae; genus Streptomyces; species Streptomyces sp. NPDC058086. The sequence goes on from NZ_JBHVST010000068.1 coordinate 42,471, forward strand.
CTGAAGGTGTCCGCCGCCCTCCTCCCCTCCCTGCGCGACGCCTCGCGGGCGGCGGGACAGCGGTTCCATCTGGACGCGCCCGCGTGGTTCAACGAGCCCGAGACGCCCGAGCTGCTGCCCGCGGTCGCGGAGGCGGTCTGGGACGACCGCCGGATCACCGCGGGGTACCGGCGCGGGACGGCCGAGGTGGAGCGGGTGCTCGAACCGTACGGGCTCGTGCTGAAGGCGGGCGTCTGGTACCTGTGCGCGCGGGTGCCCGGGTCCGCCGGATCCGGCCCCTTCCGGGTCTACCGGATCGACCGCTTCACGGAGGTGAAGCCCGCCGCGGAGTGCTTCATCCGGGATGGCGGGTTCGACCTGCCCGGGTTCTGGGCGGAGCGGGCCGAGCAGTTCGCACGGTCCATCCTGCGGGCGGAGGCCGTCGTACGGCTGTCCCCGGAGGGCGTGAGGAGACTTCCGTACGTCGTCGACCCCGCGTCGGCGAGAGAGGCGCTGGGCGGATGCGGTGCCCCTGACGGGCGGGGCTGGGTGAGGGTCGTCCTCCCCGTCGAGTCCGAGGATGTCGCCCATGGACAACTGACGGGGCTCGGGCCCGAGGTGGAGGTGGTCTCCCCCGCGACGCTGCGGGACCGTTTCGCGGGGGATGCGGTGCGGCTGGCGGCGCTGTACCGGTGACTGGGGAGTGCCTCGGGAAAACCGCTCGTAGCTGGCGGTTTTACCGTCGGCATGTGCACGCATAACAATCTGCGGCACTCCGCGTGCGTCACTCCCGTTCAGGCCCGATGCTGGACCCGTGATGGACGAGACGGAGTTCTGGGAGCTGGTGGACACGACCCGCGAGGCCGTCGAGGGCGACCCCGAGGACCACGCCGACCTGCTCGTCGAGCGGCTCGTCCAGCTGGACCCGGACGCCGTGCTCGACTTCGCCCGTCACTTCGAGGCCCGCTACAACCGCGCCTACCGCTGGGATCTGTGGGGCGCGGCGTGGGTTCTGCTCGACGGGGTGAGCGACGACGCCTTCGACTTCTTCCGGTGCTGGCTGATCGGCCAGGGCCGGGAGGTCTTCGAGGGCGCGATGCACGATCCCGACGCGCTCGCCGATCTCCTGGACGACTTCGACGAGGATCTCGACGGGGACGGTGAGGAGCTCGGGTACGCCGCGGACGAGGCGTACGAGCAGCTGACCGGGGTCGTCGCGCCCGACCTGGGCATTCCGCCGGCGTCACCCGAGCCGGAGGGTACGCCGCTGGACTTCGAGAACGAGTCCGTGCTGGCCGAGCGCTATCCCAAGCTGTGGGAGCGCTTCAGAGACTGAGGCAAGGTGGCGTACGGGGTGACGTACGGCAGGTGTGCCTCGTGGTTCTTGTGGTTTTCGTGATTCTCGTGGGCGTGGTACGGAGGTGCGGCGTTGGCTCGGTCCAGTGCCGAGGCGGTGGCGGCGGCGGGTCCCACGAGGACCGTCACCACAGCGCAGGCCACGGTCCACGGGGTCCGCAAAGCGGTGCTCCAACCCCCCGCGCCGGCCGCCTTGTTCGCTTTGCCCGCCTTCTCAGTACGCCTGCTGCTCATCTTCCCCACCTCCAGTCGGCTGTTACGAGAAGGACACTAGAGAGCGGCGATCTGAGACACCGTTGACTCGACTGTGGGCTGTCTGTGAACGCGTTCCTCGCCCCCGCCGCCCCTACCCGTCCCTGCCCTGGGGGGCTGCCGCCCCCAGACCCCCGCGTCGGCCTGAACGGCCTCGTCCTCAAACGCCGGACGGGCTGAAAGAGCCCCCACCGGCCCGCGGCCGAACGACTCGGGGTGGACGGCGGATCCGGGGCGCAGCCCCGTTCAAGGGGCGCGGGGAACCGCGTGAGCGATCAGCGGCCCTGGAGGTGGGCGGCTCGGGAGCGGATTCCGGGGAGTTGGGACGTCAGCGCCGCGCCGGGGCAGTTGGTCATGAAGCCCGCGTCGTGGCCGGCCAGCGTGGGCAGAACCGCACTCGTACCGGCGGTGTACCGGCTGAGGTCGTTGCTGGAGACGAGCCGCACCGTGGCACGGGGATCGACGTCGGACAGCCCCAGCTTCCACGCCGCCAACACGGCGATCGCCTCGGTCATCGCCCGCGGCACCGGCGTCCCCGCCCCGAACGTACCGATGGCCGCGATCCCCGCGGTGCCATGGTTGAACCCCTGTGTATGCGCGCCGGTGACGGCCCGGTCGACCCCACCCGCCCGCCCCTCGTAGATCGTGCCGCAGCGGTCGACGAGGAAGTTGTACCCGATGTCGTCCCACCGCCGGACACCGGTCTGACCGGCGTAGAGGGCGTGGATGATGCGGGGCACGTCGGCGCACTTGTACGCGTTCGGCGAGTCGGTGTGGTGCACGAAGACCGCGACGACGTGGTCGTCGTAGCGGGCGGGTGGCTGCGCGTGCGTGCTCGTGGCGTCCAGCCACCGCGACCGGGGCACGATGACCGGCCGCGCCGCGCGATGGGGACCCGCGGGCAGTGGCGCGGCCACCGGCCGCTCCCGCTCGACGACCGTCCGGTCGACCCCCACCGCACACACCACCAGCGCGAGCACGGCGAGCAGACCGGGCACGCACCCGAGCACGACGACGGCGGCACGCCGCGTCCACACCCTCCGCGCGAGCCGCGTCCATGCCCCCCGCGCCTTTCGGAAGACACGCATGGAGCCACCCTGGCCCGGTTCCGATCCCTCCGCGATGTGTGCTGTGCCACCTGGTGGAACCATCGTCCTGGTCCGGGACGTTTTTACAGGTCCACGCACGCGTGGCCGTTTCCCGGCTCCACGCGCGCGTGCCTGATCACTGGGCCTGCCCCACGCGTACTAAGGGGCCCAAGAGAAAGGCGGCTCCGTGGACCTGCTCGACATCCTGCTGTTGCTGGTGATCCTTGCCTACGCGGCGTCCGGCTACCGGCGCGGGCTGGTCGCGGGCTGTGTCTCGCTGGCCGGTTTCGTGGGCGGTGCCGTCATCGGCGTATGGGTGCTGCCGTGGATGATGGACCTGGTGACGGCGGGGACGTCGGCGGCGACGGTGACGGCCGTGCTGACGGTGCTCGTGCCCGCCGTGGTGGGCCACGAGCTGGCGGGCCGGCTGGCGCTGAAGCTGCGCCGCGAGCTGGATCAGGGGCCGCTGCGGGTGGCCGACGGGGTCGGCGGGGCGGCGGCGAACACGGTGGCGGTGCTGCTGGTGGCCTGGGTCGCCGCGAGCGTCCTGGGAGCCTCCTCGTCCACCCTCATCACCCAGTCGATCCGCAACTCCGCGCTGCTGGGCGCCGTACAGACGGCGATGCCGGACACGACGCCCACCTGGTTCTCGCGGGCCACCTCGGCACTGACGGAGGCGGGCTTCCCGCAGGTCTTCAACCCGTTCGAGAACGAGCCGACGGCGGGTGTCGCGAAGCCCTCCGGCGACAGCGTCACCGCGGCCGCGACGAGCGCCGCCAAGCGCAGCACGGTGAAGATCGAGGGCGCCGCGGGCAACCAGGGCCGGGAGGGCAGCGGGTTCGCGTACGCGGCGCAGCACGTGATGACCAACGCCCATGTGGTGGCGGGCATCGACAACCCGACCGTGCGGGTGGGCGGTGTGGGCCGCGTGTACTCGGCGCGAGTGGTGTTCTTCGATCCGCGCAAGGACGTCGCGGTCCTGTACGTACCGGACCTCAGGGTCCCCCTCCTGCGCTTCGACGACAGCGCCAAGCGCGGCGACTCGGCGGTCGTCGCGGGCTATCCGCAGGACGGCGGTCTGGATCTCCAGGCGGCCACGGTCGCAGGCCGGATCAACGCGCGGGGCCAGAACATCTACAACTCGAGCATGGTCACCCGGGAGATCTACTCGATCCGCTCCACCGTCCGCCCCGGCAACTCCGGCGGCCCGCTCCTCACCACCCACGGCAGGGTGTACGGCGTCGTGTTCGCCCGCTCGACCTCGGACAACGAGACGGGTTACGTGCTGACGGCCGACGAGGTCGCGGGCGACGCCCAGCGCGCGGCGGCCGCGACGACACCGGTGGACACGGGCGACCTGATCACCTCGTAGCCGGTGACCCCGTGTCGGTCGGGGTCGGGGCCGCTCAGAGAGAGCGGCCCATGAACACGTCGTCGACATACTCGCCGTCGAGCAGGAACTCCTCGGGCAGGACGCCCTCCACCTCGAAGCCCTCGGACTCGTACAGCTTCCGTGCCGGGGCGTTGTGCCCGAGGACGCGCAGCGTGATCCGCCGGGCGCCCTGCCGTCGCGCCTCGTCCAGCACGGCCCGCAGCAGCGCCCGCCCGACTCCGGCGCGCCGCGCCTCCTCCGCGATGGCGAGTCCCTGGATCTGCCGGACGTGGGAGTTGCAGGCGAGGGGCGTGGGATAGCCCAGCCGGATGTAGCCGACGAGGACACCGTCGAGTTCGGCGACGTGGTGGTCCCAGGGGCCGAACCGCTCGTTGTAGAAGGGTTCGTACGGCGGCTGGGGGCGCGGCTGGACGGCGTGCAGGGTGGACCAGGTGGCGCGGTCGAGACGGCCGAGCGCGTCCTCGTCGTCGAGGGTGGCGATGCGTATGTGCGGTACCGGCATGAAGGTCACTTTACGGCCGCCCCGCGGAGTCCCGACCCGTGCTTGACCGGCGCGCGCGGCAGGATGGGCGCATGAACGACTCACCGCTCGCTCCGGATTCCCGTAGGTCCCGTATTGCGATCGCCGGCGCGTCCGGCCTGATCGGTTCGGCGCTGGCGCGCTCCCTGACCGCGGACGGACACGAGGTGGTCCGCCTCGTACGGCGTGCGCCCCGCGGGAGGGACGAGGTGCGGTGGGATCCGGACGGGCAGCGGATGGACGCCGCGGCGCTCGCCGGGTGCGCGGCGGTGGTCAACCTCGCGGGGGCGGGGGTCGCTTCGCGGCGGTGGACGGCGGCGTACAAGCGGAAGATCCTGGACAGCCGGGTGCGGGGGACGGCGACGCTGGCCGCGGCGGTGGCCTCTCTCGACGAGCGGCCGGGGGTGTTCGTCAACGGGAGTGCGATCGGTTTCTACGGCGAGACGGGCGACCGGGTGGTGGACGAGTCGGCACCGCCCGGGGCGGGTTTCCTTCCCTCCGTGTGCGTGGCGTGGGAGGGGGCGGCGGCACCGGCGCGGGAGGCGGGTGTCCGTACCGTCTTCGCCCGTACGGGGCTGGTGGTGGCCCGTGAGGGCGGGGCGTGGGGGAAGTTGTTTCCGCTCTTCAAGGCGGGGCTCGGTGGGCGGATGGGGGACGGCCGCCAGTACTGGAGCTACATCTCCCTCCATGACGAGGTGGCCGCGATCCGGCATCTCATCGACACGCCGTCGCTGTCCGGGCCGGTGAACCTCACCGCGCCGACGCCCCTCACCAACCGGGAGATCACCGAGGCGATGGGGCGCGTCCTGCACCGGCCCACCGTCTTCCCCACCCCGGCCCCCCTCCTCCGGCTCGCCCTCGGCGACATGTCCGGCGACATCCTCGGCAGCCAACGCGTCCACCCCACCCGTCTGCTGTCCTCCGGCTTCACCTTCGCCTTCCCGTCGATCGAGGGTGCGTTGCGAGCGGCGCTGCACTGACAAACGTTCCTCGCCCCCGCCGCCCCTACCCGTCCCACCCTGGGGGCTCCGCCCCCAAACCCCCTGTCGGCCTGAACGGCCTCGTCCTCAAACGCCGGACGGGCCGAGGCTTTCAGGGGCGCGGGGAACTGCGCGACCAGCCCCCACCGGCCGTCAGTCGAACGACTGCGGACGGGCGGGGGACGCGGGGCGAAGCCCCCGCCCCAGGGGCGCGGGGAACTGCGCGAGCAACCCCCACCGGCCCGCAGCCAAACCAATCCGGGCGGCCCGGGGATGCGGGGCGGAGCTCCGCCTCAGGGGCGCGGGGAACTGCGCGAACGGCCCCCACCGGCCCGCAGCCAAACCAATCCGGGCGGCCCGGGGATGCGGGGCGAAGCCCCCGCCCCAGGGGCGCGGGGAACGGCGCGAGCAACCCCCACCGGCCCGCAGCCAAACCAATCCGGGCGGCCCGGGGATGCGGGGCGGAGCTCCGCCTCAGGGGCGCGGGGAACTGCGCGAACG
>NZ_JBHVST010000068.1:48633-64340 GCF_042885015.1 Streptomyces sp. NPDC058086
CGAACGGCCCCCAGTCACCCGCGGACAAAGAATCCGTGCACCCCCATGCGACCGTGCACGCCCGACGCGCGACTGTCCACGGCCCCCAACGCACCTACCCTCGACCCGAACTCAGGTATCCCCAGGGCCCGTTGGGGGCATGACGTTCCCACCGGCCGCGCAACCTCGAGGAGGGGTACGTGCTAGAGCCCGTAAGCAAGGCGGACGTGGACGTCGTCATCGTCGGGGCCGGAGCCGCGGGACTCGCGGCCGCCCAGCACCTGACCAGGGCGGGCCTCACGACGAAGGTTCTGGAGGCCGCCCCCACCGTGGGCGGCCGCATGACGACGGAGAAGGTGGACGGCTTCCGGCTCGACCGCATCGGCCGGCTCCTGTCCACCTCGTACCCCGAACTGCACCGCACCCCGGGTCTGAACGCCCTGGCCCTGCGCCCGTTCTCGCCGGGCGTGCTGCTGCACAGCGACGGCCGCCACCACCGCGCCGCCGCCCCCACCACCCCCCGGAGCGCAAGGGGCGCACTCACCGCCGCGCGCGCCCTCGCAAGCGCCCCCCGTCTCCCCCGGAGCCCGGCCTCGCGCCCCGGCCCCCTCGGCGGCCACCTCGACCAGACCCGCCTGGCCACCGCCCTCGCCCGCCTCGCCGTCACACCACCCGAACGCCTCCTCACCCGCCCCGACCTCCCCACCGCACAGGCGCTGACCACCCGTGGTCTGCCGCCCCGTACGGTCGACGGTTTTCTGCGCCCCCTGCTCGCCGCACTCCTGTGCGACCCGGCCCTCACCACCTCCAGCCGCGCCGCCGACCTGGCTCTGCATTCGTTCGCGTCGGGCCGGCTGTGCCTGCCGGAGGGCGGCGCGGACACCCTGCCGGAGCTCCTCGCCGCCTCCCTGCCCCCGGGCACCGTCCACACCGGCGTCGAGGTCACCGCGGTCTCCACGACCACCGTGACGACGAAGGACCACGGCGAACTCACCTGCCGGGCCATCCTGCTGGCGACCGGAGCCCGCGCCGCGGCCCGGCTGCTGCCCGGTCTGCGCGTCCCGGCCTTCCATCCGGTGACGGTCCTGCACCACACCACGGACGAGCCCCCGTTGACCGACCCGGCCCTGCTGCTGGACGCCGACCGGAGCGGCCCGGTGGCGCAGACGGCGGTCATCAGCCAGGTCGACCCGTCCCGCGCGCCCGCCGGACGGGCGCTCGTCTCCTCGATGGTGCTGGGCACCCCCCCGGCCGCCACCCATCTGGACACCGCGGTCCGCGCCCAACTGGCCCGCCTCTACGGCACGTCGACGACCCGCTGGGAACTCCTCGCGGTCCACCACACCCGTGACGCGGTCCCCGCGATGCCCCCGCCGCACGACCTGCGCCGCCCTGTACGCCTCCTGGCGGGCCTGTACGTCTGCGGGGACCACCGGGACACCGGCACGGTCCAGGGCGCCCTGCATTCGGGCTGCCGGGCCGCCCACGCCCTCATGCTGGACCTGGGCGCCCGTCCGGCCGCGACGGAGGAGCATCTGGAGACGGCGGCCTGAGTCAGCCAAGGGCCGCCACCCGGTCCCGGTAGCCCCGTACGGGTGCCGCGTCCCGGTACGGTTCGAGCCGCCGCTCGAAGTCCCGTACGTACTCGACGGCCCGGACCGACCGCATCTCCGCCGCCTGCCCCGCGGCCTCGGCACCCAACAGGCAGGCCTGGTCGAGCTCCCCGAGCCCGAGCCGTGCCGAGGCGAGCACCACCCGGCAGAACAGCCGGCTGCGCGCGAAGCCGGGCGCCCGCAACTGCAGCGAGCGCTCGGCGTGCTGCGCCGCGGCCCGGTACTGCTGCAGATCCCGGTGGCAGTGACCGAACTCGTCGGCGAGCTGCGCCTCGTCGAAGAACCGTGCCCAGTTCGGGGCCTCGTCCCCCGGCCGGGCGGATTCGAGGGCCCGCTCGGCGCGCACCAGCGACGCCGTGCAGGCCCGCACCTCCCCGAGCACGCCGTGCCCGCGCGCCTCCACGGAGTGCAGCAGCGCCTGGACGACGGGCGGCACGGACGAGCCGACGCCCTGCTGCGCGACCCGGGCGAGCTGCACGGCCTCCCGCCCGTGGCCGAGATAGACCGCCTGCCGGCTCATGGTGACCAGGACGTACGCGCCGTACGCCCGGTCGCCGGCCGCCTGCGACAGCCGCAGCGCCTGCACGAAGTAGCGCTGCGCGAGCCCGTGCGCGCCGATGTCGTACGAGGTCCAGCCGGCGAGACGGGTGAGGTCGGCGGCGGCCGCGAACAGGCGCCGCCCGGTCTGCTCGCCGTACGCGCCGCGCAACATGGGCTCGGCCTCGTGCTCCAGGTAGCGGACCAGGGCCTGGCGGGCGTGGCCGCCGCCGTAGGCGTGGTCGAGGGCGCGGAACAGTTCGCCCACCGAGCGCAGGGCGGCGATGTCCCCGCCGGTGACCTTCTGGCCGGGGCCGCGTTCGGTCTGGCTGCGCTGGCGGGGGACCGCGGGGCGCCCCTGGGCGGGGATGCGCGCGGCGGCCTGGTCGCCGCGGCTCACCCGGTCGTCGGCCCGTCCGATCAGCCAGTCGCGGCTGGGGACGACGAGCCCCGCCGGGGTGAAGGCGATCTTGCGGAGCTCGGCGTGGCTGCCGGAGTCCTTGCGCCACAGCCCGCTGACGATGTCTACGGCCTCCTCCGGGGTCGCGGCGAACTCGAGGCCCGCGTAGACGGGTGCGCAGGCGTCGAGCCCGAGGTCCTGCGCGGTGAGACGGCGGCCGAGGCGCCGCGTGAACACCTCGGCGATGAGGGCGGGTGTGGTGCCGCGGGGCTGCTGCCCGCGCAGCCACCGCGTCACCGATGTCTTGTCATATCTCAGGTCAAGTCCGTGTTCGAGGCCGAGCTGGTCCACGCGACGGGCGAGACCTGCGTTGGAGAACCCCGCTTCTGCGATGAGCGCGGCGAGCTGGCGATTGGGCGTGCGCTGCGCGGGTCGTTCCGTCATCTGCGGTGCGGTCTCCTGCCTTCCGGGCATCACTGGGTGCCCGGATTGCCTGTGAGCAGCCCTTATGGCCTCGTGGACGGCGCGAATGTAGCGGAGAGTAAGCACCTGATCGCACGCATCGACATACATTCATCCGATCGTGTGAGGATTGACCGCTGGGCTGACGCGCGCGGCCCGGACGTACAGTGGCGTGGGCGCGTTACGTACCTGACGAAAGGTTCTTTCGCCTGCCGCACAACGGGCCCGCCGGTTGCCACACCACAGGTTCTGAAGGTTCTGAGGCTTCTAGGGAGGCGCTTGCCGTGAGTGAGTTGCGGTTCGTCCGCATGGGATTCGGGGCCGAGGCCGTGGAGTACCAAGAGGCCTGGGACGAGCAGCGCCGCGTGCATGCCGCCCGTTTCCTGGACGAGGTCCCCGACACCTGTCTGCTCCTGGAGCACCCGCCGGTCTACACGGCGGGCCGGCGTACGGCGGACAGCGAACGGCCCCTCGACGGCACCCCCGTGGTCGACGTGGACCGCGGCGGCAAGATCACCTGGCACGGGCCCGGGCAGCTCGTGGGCTACCCGATCCAGAAGCTGCCGCGCCCGGTGGACGTGGTGGCGCACCTGCGGCGGCTCGAAGAGGTCATGATCCGGGTCTGCGCCGAGTTCGGCGTCGAGACCAGCCGGGTGGAGGGCCGGGCGGGCGTCTGGGTCCTGGGCGACCCCGTCGCCTCGCGCCCCTCCCTCGGCGGGCTCTCCCTCGACTTCGACCCGCGGCTGACGGACGAGGAGTTCGACCCCCGTCTGAACGGGCCCGAGTACGCGCCCTCCAACGCCGGGCAGCGGCGCGAGGACCGGAAGATCTGCGCCATGGGGATCCGGGTCGCCAAGGGCGTCACCATGCACGGCTTCGCCCTGAATGTGAATCCGGACACATCCTCCTTCGACAAGATCATCCCGTGTGGGATCCGGGACGCGGGGGTGACGTCCCTGGCGTACGAGCTGGGGCGCGACGTCACCATCGCCGAGGTCCTGCCGGTCGCCGAGAAGCACCTCCGCGACATCCTGGAGAACGCGGACCTGCGCCCCCGCGAGGTCGAACGGGCCTCGGCCTGACGGATGCCGGGTGCGGGGGTGTTCCCCGCGCCGCCCAAGGCGGGGCTTCGCCCCGATCCCCCGCCTGTCCGAAGTGGCCCGACCGCGGGCCGGTGGGGGTTGCTCGCGCCGTTCCCCGCGCCCCTGGGGCCGGGGCTGCGCCCCGGATCCCCCGTCCGATGCGTTTGGCCGCGGGCCGGTGGGGGTTGCTCGCGCAGTTCCCCGCGCCCCTGAAAGCCTCAGCCCGTCCGGCGTTTGAGGACGAGGCCGTTCAGGCCGACAGGGGGTCTGGGGGCGGAGCCCCCAGGGTGGGACGGGTAGGGGCGGCGGGGGCGAGGAAACCCCCGGGAATGCACCCCCGGTCCGCAAGGTTGCCCACCGCGGGGGCCGAGAACCGTACGGGCGTACCCTGGTGTACGCCGAAGAATCGAAGCTACAGGGAGCCGATGTGTCCGCAGTCGCACCCGACGGACGCAAAATGCTGCGCCTGGAGGTCCGGAACGCCCAGACCCCCATCGAGCGCAAGCCCGAGTGGATCAAGACCCGGGCGAAAATGGGCCCCGAGTACACGAAGATGCAGAACCTCGTGAAGAGCGAGGGCCTGCACACGGTCTGCCAGGAGGCGGGCTGCCCCAACATCTACGAGTGCTGGGAAGACCGCGAGGCCACGTTCCTGATCGGCGGCGACCAGTGCACCCGGCGCTGCGACTTCTGCCAGATCGACACGGGCAAGCCGGAGGCACTCGACCGCGACGAACCCCGTCGCGTGGGCGAGTCCGTGGTCACGATGGACTTGAACTACGCCACCATCACCGGCGTCGCCCGCGACGACCTGGAGGACGGCGGGGCGTGGCTGTACGCCGAGACGGTCCGCCAGATCCACCGGCAGACGGCGGAGCGAGAGGCCGGCCGCACCAAGGTCGAGCTCCTCGCCCCCGACTTCAACGCCGAGCCCGCCCAGCTCGCCGAGGTCTTCTCGTCCCGCCCGGAGGTCTTCGCGCACAACGTCGAGACGGTCCCCCGGATCTTCAAGCGCATCCGCCCGGGCTTCCGCTACGAGCGCTCGCTGAAGGTCATCACCGAGGCGCGCGACTACGGTCTGGTCACGAAGTCGAACCTCATCCTCGGCATGGGCGAGACCCGCGAGGAGGTCAGCGAGGCCCTCACGCAGCTGCACGAGGCGGGCTGCGAGCTGGTGACCATCACGCAGTACCTGCGTCCCTCCGTGCGCCACCACCCCGTGGAGCGCTGGGTCAAGCCGCACGAGTTCGTGGAGCTGAAGGAGGAGGCCGAGCAGATCGGCTTCTCCGGTGTCATGTCGGGCCCGCTGGTGCGCTCCTCGTACCGCGCCGGCCGGCTGTACCAGATGGCCATCGAGAAGCGGGGCGCGTACGTCGCCTCGCAGGCGGTCTGAACACCCGTACGGAGCAGTCCGGGCGACACAATTTGAAACGCCGTACAACGCGAGCGGTGGCACTCAGTGCCACCGCTCGCGTGTGAATCGGCGCACAAGCAACTCCCCCCACAATGTGGCCAATTCACCGCGCTGACGACTGTCCACGCAGATGGGAACAGGCGTCAGGACAGCGTCAGGCTGGAGGCCCGCCGCATCAAGGCTTCATTGGTGTTTGACCGGTCGGTCACGCCCTGGTAACACCAATCAGTGACCCTGGTCTTACGCCACGTACCGCCCCGTCCAGAGCCGCCATCCCGAGGGGGGACCTCCATCATGCAGGCCGCGCCCGTACGCGCCACAGCCATCCCGTCGTTCACCGATGCACTCCGTGCCGTCGAATCGCTGCTCATGAGCAGCGGTCAGCGCACCGCCCGCCGCAACGCCTGGACCTCCGTGCTGGAGGATCGCCGCCGCGCCAAGGACCGGGTCGAGGCGCAGCGCGTGCTGGAGTCCGTGGCGACGCGGTCGTAGCCGTCGCCGGACCCCCCGTGCGGGCACTGCCGCCGCCCGCCCGGACACTGCCGTCGTCGGCGCTTGTCGGGCCACGTAGACTTCGTGGCATGGCGAGGAAGGAAACTGCAGCGGACGCTGCGAACCCCGGGCGACTCAAGCAGATCGCTCTGACCTACAAGATGACTCGCAAGGCCGACTCCAAGATCGGTCTTGTACTCGCGGCAGTCGGAATCGTCACCTTCGGTGTCTTCCTCGCGATCGGCCTCTTGATCGACCACCCGTACTACCTGGGCATTCTCGGCCTCCTGCTCGCCTTCCTCGCGACGGCGATCGTCTTCGGGCGCAGGGCCGAGCGAGCCGCGTTCGGGCAGATGGAAGGCCAGCCGGGCGCAGCCGCGGCCGTGCTGGACAACATCGGCAGGGGCTGGACCACGACTCCGGCAGTGGCGATGAACCGCAGCCAGGACGTGGTGCACCGAGCGGTCGGCAAGGCCGGCATCGTGCTGGTGGCCGAGGGCAACCCGAACCGGGTGAAGAGCCTGCTGGCGGCCGAGAAGAAGAAGATGGCGCGGATCGTCGCCGATGTGCCCGTGCATGACGTGCTCGTGGGCACCGGTGAAGGTCAGGTCGAGCTGAAGAAGCTCCGCACCACGATGCTGAAGTTCCCCCGCGTCCTGACCGGCCCGCAGGTGACGGCCACCAACGACCGGTTGCGCGCGATGGGCGACCTGATGAGCAACATGCCCCTTCCGAAGGGTCCGATGCCCAAGGGCATGCGGATGCCGCGCGGCGGACCGAAGGCCCGCTGACACCCCTCTGAGCAGAGTTACGACGATGGGGGCGCCCGGATCACTCCGGGCGCCCCCATCGTCGTACCGCTCGCCGCACCACTCGTCGTACGGCCTGGTGTCGTAATACGGCCTGGTGCCCCGTCGTCGGTCGGCTAGGCCCGGACCTCGATCGTGCGGGCCATGCGGTCGTGCAGGCCCCGGCCGTCGCGGTCCCAGATCAGGGCGGGGATGGCCACGCACAGCAGGGCGGTGCGCAGCAGGACACGCAGCGGGTTGAGACGGCCGCCGCCCTCGGGGACGATCCGCAGGCCCAGGAGGCGCTTGCCCGGGGTGAAGCCGACCGTGCCGACGGTCAGGACGCCCAGGACGAAGAAGACGAGCAGGGCCCAGTTGCCCGTCGCCCCCGGCTTGTAGCCGTGGGTGAGCAGTCCGTATGCGATCAACAGGCACAGGGCCCAGTCGATGGCGAGGGCGCCCAGCCTGCGGCCGGGGCGGGCGATGGAGCCGGGGCCCTGTTCCGGCAGACCCAGCTGTTCACCTCGGTATCCGAGGTCGGCACCGGCGTCCTCCAGGGCCGCGCGGGGTCCGGAGAGCCACGATCCGATTGCTTGCCTGTTGTCCACCCGTCCACGGTACTGCGCCCGTTTTGGCATACGGACAGGAGGGGCCCGACTGCCCCAGGTCGGTTAACTTGGGCGAAACAAATGGGTCACGCTGGAGAAATCCCCCATCCCTATGGTCGGCTCCAGCGTGTGCCACCGCACTGGCCGCACGAACGAACTACCACCCCGGTCCACTGTGGGCGGGAGTAGGAGGAGCTGGATGTTCCAGAACGCCGACGAGGCCAAGAAGTTCATCGCGGACGAGGACGTCAAGTTCGTCGATGTCCGCTTCTGTGACCTGCCGGGTGTGATGCAGCACTTCACGATCCCGGCCGAGGCCTTCGACCCGGCCGAGGAGCTCGCGTTCGACGGCTCCTCGATCCGCGGCTTCCAGGCCATCCACGAGTCCGACATGGCGCTCCGCGCCGACCTGTCCACCGCGCGCGTCGACCCCTTCCGCCGCGACAAGACGGTCAACATCAACTTCTTCATCCACGACCCGATCACGGGCGAGCAGTACTCCCGTGACCCGCGCAACGTGGCGAAGAAGGCCGAGGCCTACCTCGCGTCGACCGGCATCGCCGACACCGCGTTCTTCGGCCCCGAGGCCGAGTTCTACGTCTTCGACAGCGTGCGCTTCGACACCAAGTCGAACGAGGCCTTCTACCACATCGACTCCGAGGCCGGCGCCTGGAACACCGGTGCCCTCGAGGACAACCGTGGTTACAAGGTCCGCTACAAGGGCGGCTACTTCCCGACCCCGCCGGTCGACCACTTCGCCGACCTGCGTGCCGAGATCTCCCTGGAGCTGGCCAAGTCCGGCCTCCAGGTCGAGCGCCAGCACCACGAGGTGGGCACCGCCGGCCAGGCCGAGATCAACTACAAGTTCAACACGCTGCTCGCCGCGGCCGACGACCTCCAGCTCTTCAAGTACATCGTGAAGAACGTCGCCTGGCGCAACGGCAAGACCGCGACCTTCATGCCGAAGCCGATCTTCGGCGACAACGGCTCGGGCATGCACGTCCACCAGTCGCTGTGGGCCAACGGCGACCCGCTGTTCTACGACGAGGCCGGTTACGCGGGCCTCTCGGACACCGCCCGCTACTACATCGGCGGCATCCTCAAGCACGCCCCGTCGCTGCTCGCCTTCACGAACCCGACGGTGAACTCGTACCACCGTCTGGTCCCCGGCTTCGAAGCCCCGGTCAACCTGGTGTACTCGCAGCGCAACCGCTCCGCGGCCATGCGTATCCCGATCACCGGTTCGAACCCGAAGGCCAAGCGCGTCGAGTTCCGTGCGCCCGACTCCTCCGGCAACCCGTACCTGGCCTTCTCGGCCCTGCTGCTCGCGGGCCTCGACGGCATCAAGAACAAGGTCGAGCCGGCCGAGCCGATCGACAAGGACCTCTACGAGCTCGCCCCCGAGGAGCACGCGGGCGTCGCCCAGGTCCCGACCTCCCTCCCGGCCGTCCTCGACCGCCTCGAGGCCGACCACGAGTTCCTGCTCGCGGGCGACGTCTTCACGTCCGACCTGATCGAGACGTGGATCGACTACAAGCGCACGAACGAGATCGCGCCGCTGCAGCTGCGTCCGCACCCGCACGAGTTCGAGCTGTACTACGACGTCTAAAGATCACGACGCCTGAAAAGACGCCTGAAAAACTGAGGGCCGCCACCTGTGCGTACAGGTGGCGGCCCTCGGCCGTGGTCCGTCAGGGCACCACGATGACTACGACTCCACCGCCGAAGCCGTTGCTGAAGCCGTTGTTGAAGCCGAATCCGTTGTTGAAGCCGAAACCGTTGTTGAAGCCGAAACGGTTGAAGCCGGTGTTGAAGCCGTTGTTGAAGCCGAAGCCACAGTTGCCACGGCCACCCCAGTTGGAACAGCCGAAGGTGGAGTGGGTCGGGGCTTGGGCCGGGGCAGCTGCCGAGGCCGTACCTGCTGCGCCGATCGCGGCGCCTCCGGCCATCAGAACGCCGATGGCGGATACCGCGAAGAAGCGCCTCGCACGTTGTGCCTTCATGGATGAATCCTCCTTGCACCCCTCGTGCGGTCTTTCGGAGGCACGAGACGGATGGCAGATGGCCGTGACCGCGGCGGAGCGGGTCCGGCGCGATGCTCGCCCGAGTACAGGGAGTACGTTCAAACCGCCGCCGCGTGCAGCGGGCGTACTCCGATGGCGGCTCTTTTCATTAAGAGCTGCTCGCGAATAAAGGCTAGTCGGCGATCGACCACTCAGCATCTTGGGCGGAATCCCCCAGATCCCGCACGGAATCCCACAGGTTGCCTTTGCACCTCCTAGGGCTGTTCGGAACCGCTTCATGGGCATCCGCAGGTGCACACTGGACAGCGGGACGAGTGCCTTACTGCGGGGGTGATGCAGATGCAGAGCCGGTTTCGGAGCGATCCGCGGTTGACCGCACGCATGACGGTCACGCTGTTCCTGCTCGGATTGCTGTACGTGGCCTTCGTCGCCGCGTTGATCGTGCTGCTGAAGTCCTGGGTGCTGGTCGTGGTCGTCGCGGCCCTGCTGCTGGGCGCGCAGTACTGGTTCTCGGACCGGATCGCGCTCTACGCGATGCACGGCCGGATCGTGGAGCGCGAGGAGTATCCGCAGCTGCACGGGGTCGTCGACCGGCTGTGTGCCGTCGCCGACATGCCGAAGCCGCTGGTCGCCGTGTCGGACATCGACATGCCGAACGCGTTCGCGACCGGGCGGAACGCCGATCACGCGGTCCTCTGCGTGACCACCGGGCTGCTGCGGCGGCTGGAGCCCGACGAGCTGGAGGGCGTGCTCGCGCACGAGCTGTCGCACGTGGCGCACAAGGACGTCGCCGTGATCACCGTGGCCTCGTTCCTCGGGGTGATCGCCGGGCTGATCGTGCGGTTCGCCTTCTACTCGCAGCTCTTCGGCGGGCGTGGCCGCAAGGACCAGAACACCGTGGCGATCTTCATGGCGGTGATGGCCGTCTCCGCGGCCGTGTACGCGATCAGCTTCCTTCTCATCCGGGCCCTGTCCCGGTACCGCGAGCTGGCCGCCGACCGGTCCGCCGCCCTGCTCACCGGCCGGCCCTCGGCGCTGGCGTCCGCGCTGACGAAGGTCTCCGGGGACATCGCGCGGATCCCGACCAAGGATCTACGGACGGCGCAGGCGTTCAACGCGTTCTACTTCACGCCGGCCTTCGGTGCCGAACCGGGGATCGCGAAGCTCTTCTCGACCCACCCCAGCCTGGAGCAGCGGCTCGAACAACTGGGCAGGATCTCGGCGGAGCTGGGTGAGGCGGCGACTCCGGAGAGCACCACCTGACTCTTCCTGCCGCTTCCTGACCCTTCCTGACCCTTCCTGACCCTTCCTGACCCTTCCTGACCCTCCTGCCCATCCTGGGCCATGGCCCTCCGTCCCTTCCGGAAAGGCAGCCGACTGCATGGGGATCCTGGACATCCTGCTCGGGCGCACCAAGGCCGTCGCGCCCGATCTCGACCAGCTCTTCGGGCTGCCGTCGGCGGCCGTGACCCTGCAGGCCGCCGCCGGGTTCACCCCGACCGGGACAGGCGCGGTGTGTTTCGCGAGCGTCGAGGGCGGGGCCTTCGCCCAGGCGCACCAGGAGGTGCAGGAGCTGCTCGACGCGGATGCCGAACGCACGGGTCCGCCGGTGGAGGTCAGCCGGGACGAGTACGGGTATTCGTGGCTGGTCTCGCGGCGGGAACCGGACGATCTGCCCGCGCTGGTCGGTGATCTGCACGCGGTCAACAGCGCGCTGGAGGGCAGCGGCTTCGGACCGCAACTGCTCTGCTCCGTGGCCGGCTTCCAGGACACCGGGCAGCGACGGCTCGGGCTCGTCTACCTCTACAAGCGCGGCACCTTCTATCCCTTCGCACCGCTGGCCGGCGAGGCCCAACGGCGCGACAACGCGCTGGAACTGCAGGTCAAGGCCGCGCTCGCGGACGATCTGCGGATCGAGCAGGACCTCAGCCGCTGGTTCCCCATCTGGGGCGCCCCGGGTCTGTGACCTCCCGAGAACCGACGTCCGGGTGCTACGTCCGGGTGCTACGTCCGGCGTTCCTGGCGGCGGGCCTCCAGCGGACGCTCGCGGCGGTAGCGGCGCTCCCACTTGGCCTGCTGGTCACGGCGCTGACGGTAGGCGCGGTAGCTGGTGTCCGGACGGGCCGGGGAACCGGACGTGCCCGAGGGCGCCGCCGCTGACGTGCTGCCCCAGGTACGGCCATAGCGGGCGTACACGAAGAGCAGGGCGATCGCGGCGAGCCACAGGACGTGGTTCGAGAAGCCCAGGACGACCAGGGTCACGGTCGCGGAAACGATCAAGGTTCCCATGACGGGACTCCTTGTGTGCGTGGGTGGCTGTGTGCCGACAGGGCACTGGGGGTGGGTCCCCGTCCGTCGGTGCGTAGAGAGTAGCCCCGAGTCCGCCACCTGATGCCTGTCCGACGAAAAGCAGACGTGGCTGAAAAGCGGGCGTGGGTCATCGGGGGTCATGGGTAAATGGGCGGATGCTCGCCTCCTTCACACACGACCACGACGGTGAACGACTGAGCTGCGTCAGCGGCGGCGGTGACGACGGCCATGGCACCGGCCATGGCGATGACCGTGGCGCCACGGCCACCGTCGTCCTGCTGCACGGCGCGGGCCTCGGCAACAAGGAGCGACTGCTGCCGCTGCTGGAGGAGTTCGTGGCACGCGGCTGCCGGGGCCTCGCCCTCGACTTCTCCGGACACGGCGAAAGTTCGGGCGAACTCAAGGACCTGAGCCTGCGCCGACGCTTCGAGCAGGCCGTCTCCGTCATCGACGCGTCGGTCCCGGCGGACGGACCGCTGATCCTCGTCGGGTTCAGCATGAGCGGCCAGACGGTGGCCGATCTCGCCGGGCACTACGGGCGGCGCGTGGTGGCGCTGGGCCTGTGCGCGCCCGCGGTGTACGGCGCCGAGGCGTGGCAGGTTCCGTTCGGGGAGAGTGGGAGAGGGCGCTTCAGCGAGATCATCCGGGCGCCGGACAGTTGGCGGCAGGCCCCCGCGCTCGATGTGCTGCGCGGGTACGACGGCCGTGCGGTCCTCGCCGTACCCGGTACGGACGCCGTCATCCCGCCCGCCGTCACCGAGGCCGTGACGGACGCGCTCACCGCCCGTGCCCAGTTCACCCGGCTCGAATTCCCCGATGCCGATCACATGCTGGGTCTGTGGCTGCGCGAACACGCCGCCGACCGGGCGCGGTTCGTGGACGCCGTACTCGTGGGACCGGGTGAGCGGGGGTGGACCGCGACCCGCGGCTGGGTGGCCGAACAGCTTCCGGCCGGCAGGAGCGTACGGGAGTCCACGGCCCTGCGCGGCGGCTGGAGCTCCCAGATGCGCCGGCTCACCCTCGACGACGGTACGGGTCTGGTGCTGCGGTCGTTCGTGAAGCCCTTCTACCGCCGTCATGCGCCCGGCCTGCTGGCCCGCGAGGCGTCCGTCCTCACCCTGCTCGCCCCGTACGAGGACGTGCCCACGCCCGAGCTCCAGGCCGTCGACGCCGCCGCCGAACACTGCGACCACCCCTCGCTGTTGATGTCCGCGCTGCCGGGCGGGGTACGGGTGGACGAGGAGGACCTGGACCGGCGCATCGTCCTGCTGGCCGGCCAACTGGCCCGTATCCACACGGTGGTTCCGGCCGACCGCCCGCGCCCCTACCAGGCCTGGACCTCGCCCGAACGCGTCCGTGCGCCCCGGGACGTGCTGTGGGAGCGGGCCGTGGACGTGATCCGGCGCGAACCCCCGGCGTACGAAGGGTGTTTCCTGCACCGGGACTTCCATCCCGGCAACGTGCTCTTCACCGGCGCGGGCGACACCCTGCGGATCAGCGGGGTGGTCGACTGGGTGGAGACCTCCTGGGGGCCCGCCGACCTGGACGTGGCCCACTGCTCCACGGCCCTCGCGCTGCTCCACGGGGAGGCGTACGGCCTGGGGTTCCGCGCGCGGTACGAGGCACACGGCGGACGCCGACCGGCCGACGCCGAGGAGCACTTGTACTGGCGGCTGCTGGACGCGCTGGCCTACTCCCCCGACGCCGAGAAGCTCGCGGGGCCGTGGCGGGAACTGGGGCGCACGGACCTGACCCCCGAGGTGCTGGGCGAACGGCTGACGGCGTATGTGACCGGACTGTTCGAGCTGTACGGCTGAAGGCATCGACATCGACATCGGCATCGGCGACGGCGACGGCGACGGCGACGGTCACCGGAGCGGGAGGCGCGTTTGCGGGTGTCAGGCCCGCACGGCGCGGGCTACGTCGGCGGTGACGTCTCCGGAGAGGGTGCGGTTGCTGCGGGCGGTTGCGTCCTTGGCGGCGCCCGCCGGGACGTCGTTCACGGTGACGACGACCGTGTCGAGGAGGTTGCCGCCCTTGTCGCGGAAGTCGACCTGGACCGCGTACGTCTTCGCCCCGGACGTCGGGTTGGTGGCGGTGGCCTTGACGGTGGCCCGGCCCGCGGAGTCGATGGTCACCTGGCCGCCGAGCTTCACCTCGTCCTTGGCATTCAGACCGTTCTTGAACTCGTCGAACTTCCGCCCGGCCTCGGCGGTCGCGGAGGCGAGGGTGCCGCCGGCCTCGGACGCGAGGGAGGAGGCGGCGGAGGCCACGTCGGACGGGGTGGTGCCGTTGGAACAGCCGGCCAGGGCGGCGCCGAGGGCCAGGAGGAGCACGACAGCCACGGCCCCCGGGCCGGTCCGTCGTGCGCCGGGCGCTCGTATCCCGCTCACCCCGTGTACCCCGCCTGTCCCGCGTATCCCTTGCCTCGCGTGCCGCGCCATGTCGTCTCCCGACGTTCCGCTGCGGATTCCCGTTTCAGTCAAGGCCGTGAGCAGGGCGTACGCATGGCGGGGGCGCCGATCGGGTGAGGCGCGAGAGGATGCGGGGACGGCAGCTATGAGAGGGAGGCGGCGTGGGCGAGGAGCGGCGGCACATCGCAGTGGCGGAGCGGCGGGCCCGGCTCGCCCTGCGGCACCGGCTCGCGGGGACGGCGCGCGCGGCGAGCCCCGAGGAGGTCGCCGGGGCCCTGGTCGCACTGCACGGGACCGATCCGGCGACGGTGTACCTGGCGGTGGGCGCGCGGCTCGCGGACGCCGGGAAGACGGTGGCGGAGCTCGACCGGGCGCTGTACGAGGACCGGACGCTGGTGCGGATGCACGGCATGCGGCACACCGTGTTCGTCTTTCCCACCGAGCTGGCCGCGGTGGTGCACGCCTCGACGGGGCTCGCGATCGCCGCGAAGGCCCGGGCCGGGCTGGTCAAGAACATGGTGAGCGGCAGCGACGGGCGGCTGACCGAGGAGTGGCTCACCGAGGTGGAGGCGTCCGCGCTCGCCGCGCTGGCGCGGCGCGGGCAGGCCACGGTGAACGAACTCGCTCAGGACGAGCCGCGGTTGAGGGAGCAGTTCACGTACGGCGCGGGGCGCAGTTACGAGAGCGCGCAGACCGTGTCGTCCCGGCTGATGCGGGTGCTCGGGGTCGAGGGGCGGGTGGTGCGTGGGCGCCCGCTGGGGTCCTGGACGTCGACCCAGTTCCGCTGGGCCGTGGCGCCGCCGCATCCCGAACTGCCGACCTCCGAGGCCCAGCCCGAACTGCTGCGCCGCTGGCTCGCGGTGTGCGGGCCCGCCACCGAGGCCGACCTCAAGTGGTGGACGGGGTGGAAGGTCACCGATGTGCGGCGGGCGCTGGCCGCGATCGGGGCGGTGGCCGTGTCGCTCGACGACGGAGCCACCGGATATGTGACCGCCGACGACACCGCCCCCGTCCCCGGCCCCGCCGCGCCGTGGGCCGCGCTCCTCCCCGGGCTCGATCCGACGGCCATGGGATGGCAGGAACGGGACTGGTACCTCTCCCCCTCCCTGCGCCCCGCCCTCTTCGACGGCAGCGGGAATGTCGGGCCGACGGTGTGGTGGGACGGGCGGGTGGTCGGAGGGTGGGCGCAGCGGGCCGACGGGGCCCTGGTGTGGCGGGTGCTGGACCCTGCCGGGGTGGGGCGGGAGGCACTGTCCGCCATCGAGACGGAGGCCGCCCGCGTACGGGCCTGGCTTGGCCCGACCCGGATCACCCCGCGCTTCCGAACCCCCCTGGAGAAGGAACTGACGACGGATTAGAAACGAAGGGCACGGAGCTTCGTCCCGCGTACCCCGCCCGGTTCGTTCGGCTGCGGGTGAGCGGGGGCTGGTCGCGCAGTTCCCCGCGCCCCTTAAGAGCGCTGGCGCGCATCTTTCAGCCCGTCCGGCGTTTGAGGACGAGGCCGTTCAGGCCGAAGCGGGGGTCTGGGGGCGCAGCCCCCAGGGATGGGACGGGTAGGGGCGGCGGGGGCGCGGAACGTCACCC
>NZ_JBHVST010000069.1:0-63349 GCF_042885015.1 Streptomyces sp. NPDC058086
CGAACCCGGAAGCTAAGCCTCACAGCGCCGATGGTACTGCAGGGGGGACCCTGTGGGAGAGTAGGACGCCGCCGAACTAAATTTAGGGAGAACCCTCGTACCGGGAAAACGGTACGGGGGTTTTCTGCGTTCAGGATCATTTTTTTTGGGGCCTCTCGAATCGAGAGACCCCCTTTTTTGTGCCGGTTTACAGCCGTCCCGCTGCCTTGAGTGCCAGATACGCATCCGCGAGGGCAGGCGCCAGGTTGTCCGGAACCGCGTCGACGACGGTTACTCCGTGCCGCTGAAGTTGTTCGGCCGTGCGATGGCGCTCCGTCTGGGCCTGGGCCGCGGCTGCCGCCTCGTACACCGCCTCGGCGCTTCCCCGGGCCGTAGCCATGTGCGCGATGTGCGGGTCGGCCACTGAAGCCACGAGCACTGTGTGGCGGTGGGTGAGACCGGAGAGTACGGGGAGCAGGCCCTCTTCGATGGGGGCCGCGTCGAGGCTGGTCAGCAACACGATCAGGGAGCGGCGAGGGGCCGTACGCAGGGCCGTGGCGGTGAGGCCGCGGGCGTCCGTTTCGACGAGCTCCGGCTCCAGGGTCGCCATCGCGTTGACCAGGGAAGGGAGGACGTCGCCGGCTGAGCGGCCCTGGACCAGGGCGCGTACCCGGCGGTCGTAGGCGAGGAGGTCCACGCGGTCACCGGCCCGGGAAGCCAGGGCGGCCAGGAGGAGTGCCGCGTCCATGGAGGCGTCGAGGCGCGGGGCGTCGCCCACGCGGCCGGCCGAGGTTCGGCCCGTGTCGAGGACCAGAAGGATGTGGCGGTCGCGCTCGGGACGCCAGGTACGTACGGCGACCGTGGTGTGGCGGGCCGTGGCGCGCCAGTCGATGGAGCGGGTGTCGTCGCCGGGGACGTACTCGCGCAGGCTGTCGAATTCCGTGCCCTCGCCGCGGGTCAGGACGCTGGTGCGGCCGTCGAGTTCGCGTAGGCGGGCCAGTTTGGAGGGGAGGTGCTTGCGGCTGGTGAAGGGTGGCAGGACTCGTACGGTCCAGGGCACCTTGTGGCTGCCCTGGCGGGAGAAGAGACCGAGGGGACCGTACGAGCGGATGGTGACGCGGTCCGCCTGGCGGTCCCCGCGCCGGGTGGGGCGTAGGCGGGTGGTGAGGCGTCGACGCTCGCCGGCGGGGACCGTCAGTCGGTGGCGGGAGGCGGCCACCTCGGTGCCCGGCTCCCAGCTGCTGGGAGGCCAGGCGTCACGGAGGCGGGCGCGCAGGAAGCGGCCGGAAGGGTTGGTGACGGTCAGGGTGACATCGGCGGTTTCGCCGAGGCGTACGGAAGTGTCGCCGGAGCGGGCCAGGCCGAGACGGCGTACGGGTGCGGCCAGGGCGGCGTCGCAGGCGCAGGCCAGGGCCAGGGGAGCGTTCACGGCGAGGATGCCCGCCCAGCTCGGCTCCCAGATGCCGACGGGGAGTGTGCCGAGGGCCGCCAGCAGGGCGGCGCGTCCGGTGAGCGCCATCAGCGGGGGACGGGGACGTGGGCGAGGATCGCGTTGATGACCGAGTCGGCCGTCACGCCTTCCATCTCGGCCTCGGGGCGGAGCTGGATGCGGTGGCGGAGGGTGGGCAGGGCCAGGGCCTTCACGTCGTCGGGGATGACGTAGTCGCGGCCGGTCAGCCAGGCCCAGGCGCGGGCGGTGGCGAGGAGGGCGGTCGCGCCGCGCGGGGAGACGCCGAGGGTGAGGGACGGCGATTCGCGGGTGGCGCGGCAGATGTCGACGACGTAGCCGGTGATTTCGGGGGAGACCGATGTCTTGGCCACGGCGGCGCGGGCGGCTTCCAGGTCGGCCGGGCCTGCCACGGGGCGTACGCCGGCGGCGCGCAGGTCGCGCGGGTTGAAGCCCTCGGCGTGGCGGGTGAGGACGTCGATCTCGTCCTGACGGGAGGGCAGAGGGATCGTCAGTTTCACGAGGAAGCGGTCCAGTTGGGCTTCGGGCAGAGGATACGTTCCCTCGTACTCGACCGGGTTCTGGGTCGCGGCGACCAGGAAGGGCTCCGGGAGCGGGCGGGGGGTGCCGTCGACCGTGACTTGGCGCTCCTCCATCGCTTCGAGGAGGGACGACTGGGTCTTGGGCGGGGTGCGGTTGATCTCGTCGGCCAGCAGGAGGTTCGTGAAGACCGGGCCGGGCTGGAACGAGAACTCGGCGGTGCGGGCGTCGTAGACGAGAGAGCCGGTGATGTCGCTCGGCATCAGGTCGGGAGTGAACTGGATGCGCTTGGTGTCGAGTTCGAGCGCGGATGCGAGCGCGCGGACGAGCAACGTTTTGGCGACTCCGGGGACTCCTTCTAGTAGAACGTGTCCGCGGCAGAGGAGGGCGACGACGAGGCCGGTCACGGCGGGGTCCTGGCCGACCACGGCTTTGGCGATCTCGGCGCGCAGGGCTTCCAGGGAGGAGCGGGCGGCGCCCGGATCCCCGGCGTACCCGGCGTTGTCAGTGGTCGGGTCCATCATGAACGGCGTACCTCTCTTTCGAGGGCGTCGAGTTGGTCGGCGAGGGAGATGAGGGCCGCGTCGTCGCCGGGCGGCGGGCCGAAGAGGAGGGTGTGCAGGGCCTGTCCGTCGCCGTTGAGGCGGGCGGACAGGGCGGGGAGCAGCGCCTCGGGCGCGTGCGCCTGGGCGGGGGACACGCCGATGAGGGGGGCGAGTCGGGTGCGGGTGGTGGAGCGCAGAGCGGCGGCCGCGCGGTCGCGGGCGTTGGCCTTGCGGTAGAGGCGGGCGCGGCCTTCGACGGTTTCGGAGGCGCGGATCGCGACGGGGAGGCGTTCGGGTACGAGGGGGCCGAGTCGGCGTGCCCGCCAGAGGGCGGCCAGGCCTGCCGCGATGAAGAGCTGAAGGGTGCCCCAGAGCCAGCCCGAGGGGAGTAGGTCGAGGAAGGTCTTTCTGCCCGCGTCGGTGGCCGAGGTGTCGGAGAGAGAGGGGAGGTACCAGACCAAGTGGGGGCGGGAACCGAGCAGTTGGAGGGCGAGCGAGGCGTTGCCCTGCTTGTCGAGACGGTTGTTGTAGAGGATGTCGGGGGCGCCGATGACGACGGTGTCGCCGTTCCCGGTGGCCGCCGGGATGCGCAGCAGGGTGGGCAGGCCGTCGCTGGGGTAGCAGACGTCGGCGCCGAGGTCGCTGGTGCTGTAGCGGATGCCGCCGGTGTCGGCGCTGCCCGCGCGGCGGGCGGCGGGCAGGTCGCAGCCGGGGGAGAGCGTCGAGTCGAAGCTGATCGCGGGTTCGGCGGTCACTCCGGGGGCGAGGGTGCCGAGGGAGGGCGAGTCGGGGGCGATCAGGATCGTGCGGCCGCCGGAGTTCTTGGTCGCCGCGCGGAGGCCGGCCTGCTGATGGTCGGTCAGCAGGTCCGGGGCGGCGACGAGGAGAGTGGTGTCGGCGCCGGCCGCAGCACGGGCCTCGTCCAGGGTGGTGACCACGCGCGTGGAGACCCCGCGGTCGCCGAGGAGTTCGGCAGTGGCGCGGCTGCCGTAGGGGTCGGCGGAGCGTGGGTCGAGGCGGCCGTGCTGGGCGCCGGAGTGGATCGCGGCGATCGCGACGGCGGCCGCCAGCAGGATCACGACGGCGAGGACGATGCCTCGAGTGCGGGTCCACACCTGGCGGGCGGTGGGCGAGGCCGAGGTGGACGTGAGGGTGGCCTCGGTCATGAGGCGGCCCCCTGGCGGCTGTTGCGGTCCGTGCTCTGGGCGCTGCTGGTGAGTACGGGTTTGGTGCGCTCGAGGTCGCGGTCGAGTTCGGTGAGGCGGTGGTATGTGTCGGAGCCCGCGGACCGGCCGCCGTATGTGACCTCGTCGAAGTCCCGGGCGGCGGCGCGTAGTCGGTCCGTGTGGGAGGGCAGTGTGCGGCCCGCTTCGGCGGCGGCCTCGTCCGCGGTGCGGCCGGGGCGTGGGTCGAGCAGGGCGCGCTCCTCGAGGGAGCGTACGACGGCGCGCATGCGTTCCTGGACGGCTTGGTTCCAGTGGCCCTGGGCGGCGTGTGCTTCGGCGGCCGCGCGGTGTTCGGCGGCGCTGCGTGGGCGGTCGTCGAAGAGTGCGGCGGAGGAGGTGGGGGTGCGGTGCGGGGTGCCGAGGCGCCACCAGAGGGCGGCCACGACCGCCAGCACCGCCACCACGATGACGACAAGTCCGAGTGTGCCGCCGGGAGTCGCCGTGGAGGCGGCGCTGAACAGTTTGTCGACCCAGTCCCAGAAGGCGTTCAGAGCGCGTTGCACCGGGCTGGGGTCGTTCTCGTGGTACATCCGTTTGGACAGTTCGCGCTTGGCCGCCTCCCGCGCGGGGTCGCGCGGGATCGTCACCGGTGGTTCGTCGTCGCGCGGTAGCGCGAGTACGGCCGTGGCGCCGGTGTGCGGCAGTGCCAGTACCGCTGTGAGAACTCCCCCCGCCGGACTCACCGCATCAGCTCCCCGGAGTGGTGCCGGGGGTGCTGGAGCCGTAGTCCTGGACACCGGCGGCGCGGGCCAGGTCGAGGTCGAGGGCCTCGCGGCGGATGCGCTGGTCGATGTAGAGGAGCACGGTGACGCCCGCGGAGATCGGGAAGGTGATCATGGAGCCGATCACCGAACCGATTCCGCTGACGATGAGGAACGTCCAGCCGGGGCTGCCGCCGCTGCTCAGGAAACCGGCGACGCCGTCGCCGCTCAGGGCGGAGGCGATGAGGGCGAAGGGGATCACGACGATCGACGCCACGATGTTGGCGATGATCGTGGCGAGCAGCTGGATGCCGAAGACTCGCCACCAGGAGCCGCGGACGAGCTTCGCGGAGCGGCTCATCGACTTCAGGACGCCCTGCTTCTCCAGCATCAGGGCGGGCGAGGCGAGCGAGAAGCGGATCATCAGCCAGAGGGCGACGACGCCTGCGCCGAGCCCGCCGAGGACCGCGAGCGCGGCGCCCGCGCTGCTCGAGCCGGCGACGGCGACGAGCAGGCCGGGAAGAGTGCCGACGGTGATGATCGCGACGGCGATGAGCGGAAGCAGGAAGGTCAGGGCGAACAGCTTCGGCAGCCGGGGTCTGGCGTCGCGCCAGGCCTCGGCGGTGGTCACCGGCTTGCCGAGTACCGCGCGGCTGGTCACGGAGGTGAGCAGGGCCGTGGCGACGATGGTGCCGAGCAGGCCGATGAGCACGACGACGCCGGAGCTCAGCAGGGTGTCGCCCAGGGCGCGGCTCAGCTCGCCCGGGGTGGCGCTCGGGTCGTTGAGGACGTCCGTGCTCGCGCTGTCGTCCAGGACCAGGCCCTGGAGCAGGATGACCGCGATCTGTGTGACGACGGCGACGGTGAGCGAGATGCCCAGGACGGTGCGCCAGTAGGTCCGCATCGTGGAGACCGCGCCGTCGAGGATCTCGCCGACGCCGAGCGGGCGCAGGGGGATCACGCCGGGCTTGGCGGCGGGCGGCGGACCGCCCCAGTTGCCACCCCAGCCACCGGGACCTCCTGGGCCTCCGTAGCCACGGCCGGGGCCTCCCCAGCCGCCGTAGCCTCCGCCCTGGCCTCCGTGGCCGCCCGCGCCCGAGGGCTGCTGACCGCCCCAGCCGGGGCCGGGGGGTGGTGGCGGGGCCTGTCCGGGGCCCTGTGGGCTGGGAGCGGACCACTGGCCGGGCGGGGGCTGCTCCTTGGACCACTTCGAGGGCGGCTCCGGCTGGTTCGTGCCACCTTGGTCCGCGGGCTGCTCCGGGGGCTCGGCGGTGCCGGAGTTGTCCGGCTCCTGCCCGTCGGAGGGGGCAGATCCGGGCGAGGCCCAGCCCGGAGTGTCTTTCATCGTCGCTCCTTCACGGTGCCCGTCCGCGGTCGCGGCGGCAGGTTGGCAGCCATCGTGCCACGGTGTGCCCGGCATGGGACCGGCCCCCGTATGGGGTGGACACCTTCAATTGTCTGCCTGCTACGGGGCAGACTGGGCGGATGGCTGATCAGTACGCGCAATTCCGCGAGGACGACGGGCCACTGGAGATACCGGCGATCCGCTGGGACGAGCCGCCCGAAGGGCCGGTGCTGGTCCTTCTCGACCAGACACGGTTGCCGGCCGAGGAAGTTGAGCTGGTGTGCACGGACGCTCCCGCGCTGGTGGAGGCGATCCGCACGCTGGCCGTGCGAGGGGCGCCGTTGCTGGGTATCGCCGGGGCGTACGGAGTCGCGCTCGCCGCCGCGCGCGGCTTCGACGTGGACGATGCCGCCCAGGCGCTGGCGGGCGCCCGGCCCACCGCGGTGAACCTGGCTGTCGGTGTGCGCCGGGCGCAGACGGCGTACCGTGCCGCGCTCTCCGGCGCCGGTGATCAGGGGCAGGCTGCCGAGGCGGCGCTCGAAGCGGCGCGGGCGCTGCACCGGGAGGATGCCGCAGCCAGCGCACGGATGGCCGAGCACGGGTTGGCGCTGCTCGACGAGCTGCTGCCGGGTGGCGGGCACCGGATTCTGACCCATTGCAACACCGGGGCGTTGGTGTCCGGTGGGGAGGGCACGGCCTTCGCGGTGGCCCTCGCGGTGCATCGGGCGGGGCAGCTGCGGAGGCTGTGGGTGGACGAAACGCGTCCGTTGCTGCAAGGTGCTCGCCTGACGGCTTACGAGGCGGCGCGCAACGGAATGGCGTACACCTTGCTCACGGACAACGCGGCGGGATCACTGTTCGCGGCGGGGGAGGTGGACGCGGTGCTCATCGGGGCCGATCGGATCGCTGCCGACGGTTCGGTGGCGAACAAGGTGGGGAGCTATCCGCTCGCCGTGCTGGCCCGGTATCACCATGTGCCGTTCATCGTGGTGGCGCCGGTGACGACGGTGGACCCGGACACCCCGGACGGAGCATCCATCGAGGTCGAGCAGCGCCCCGGTCATGAAGTGACCGAGGTCACAGCACCCCAGGTGCCTGTGGCGGGAGTGGAAGCGGGAGGCGGGATACCGGTGGCACCCCTGGGGACCCAGGCGTACAACCCGGCATTCGATGTGACGCCCCCCGAGTTGGTGACGGCGATCGTGACCGAAGAGGGCGCTGTGTCGCCCGTGACAGCTGAGGCACTCGCTGAGCTGTGTGACAGGTCACGCCAGGTAACGATTTAGTTAATGGGATGATGTCGTTTATGAAGGGACGAGTCCTTGTCGTCGATGACGACACCGCACTGGCCGAGATGCTCGGCATTGTGTTGCGTGGTGAAGGTTTTGAGCCGTCTTTCGTAGCCGACGGCGACAAGGCGCTGGCCGCTTTCCGTGAGACCAAGCCCGATCTGGTGCTCCTGGACCTGATGCTTCCCGGCCGGGACGGTATCGAGGTGTGCCGCCTGATCAGGGCGGAGTCCGGGGTGCCGATCGTGATGCTCACCGCGAAGAGCGACACCGTCGATGTCGTGGTCGGCCTCGAGTCGGGCGCCGACGACTACATCGTGAAGCCGTTCAAGCCAAAGGAGCTGGTGGCGCGGATCAGGGCGCGGCTGCGGCGTTCCGAGGAACCGGCGCCCGAGCAGCTGGCCATCGGCGATCTTGTGATCGATGTGGCCGGTCACTCTGTGAAGCGGGAAGGGCAGTCGATCGCCCTGACGCCGCTGGAGTTCGATCTGCTCGTGGCACTGGCCCGCAAGCCGTGGCAGGTGTTCACGCGGGAGGTGCTCCTCGAACAGGTGTGGGGCTACCGACACGCGGCGGACACCCGCCTTGTCAACGTCCATGTCCAGCGGCTGCGCTCCAAGGTCGAGAAAGACCCGGAGCGGCCGGAGATCGTGGTGACCGTCCGTGGTGTCGGTTACAAGGCCGGACCGAGCTGACATGTCCCAGGACAGTGCCGCTTCGGCGCCCGGTGAGTCGGGGGTCCGTTCGGGGCGGCCTGTCGGCCGGAAGGTGACGGGCTCCCGTTGGGGACGTTTCTTGGAGGGCGGGCTGCTGCAGGGCGGAGTTCAGGGCAGCCCGGTCCTTCGGTTGTTCATGCGCTGGGTGCGCCGTCCGTTGCTGCCCGTGATGCGGCTGTGGCGGCGCAACATCCAGCTCAAGATCGTCGTCACGACGCTGCTGATGTCGCTGGGTGTCGTGCTACTGCTCGGCTTCGTGGTCATCGGGCAGGTGCGCAACGGTCTGCTGGACGCCAAGGTGAAGGCCTCCCAGAGTCAGGCCACGGGTGGTTTCTCGGTGGCCAAGCAGAAGGCGGACGCGGCCGCGACGGCCAACGGCGACGACGGTTCGAGTGCGGACGGCCGTCCGTCCAAGAACGTCAGCCAGTGGATGAACGACCTCGTCGTCTCCCTTTCCAGTGGCGGCCAGGGCGCCTTCGACGTGGTGACGCTCAGCTCCACCGTGGCCGGCAACGGCGGTGCCGGGCGGGGTCCGCGTTCCTCGGGTGACGTCGATCCGACGCTGAGCGTCCCGGAGGCCCTGCGCGCCCGCGTCGACAGCAACACGATGGCGGCCCAGAGCTACACCAGGGTCCTCTACAAGGACGGTACGGAGTCGCAGGCCGCGTTGGTCATCGGCAAGCAGGTCCTCGACCCCAACGGAGACTCGTACCAGCTCTACTACCTCTTCCCGCTGACGCAGGAGGAGAAGTCGCTGAGCCTGGTCAAGGGGACGCTCGCGACGGCCGGTCTGTTCGTCGTGGTGCTTCTGGGGGCCATCGCCTGGCTCGTGGTGCGCCAGGTCGTCACTCCGGTGCGAATGGCGGCGGGGATCGCCGAGCGGCTCTCCGCCGGGCGCCTGCAGGAACGGATGAAGGTCACCGGCGAGGACGACATCGCGCGGCTCGGCGAGGCCTTCAACAAGATGGCGCAGAACCTTCAGCTGAAGATCCAGCAGATGGAGGACCTGTCGCGGATGCAGCGCCGGTTCGTGTCCGACGTGTCGCACGAGCTGCGTACGCCGCTCACGACCGTCCGGATGGCGGCCGACGTCATCCATGACGCGCGCGTGGACTTCGATCCGGTGACCGCTCGGTCGGCCGAGCTGCTCGCCGATCAGCTGGACCGGTTCGAGACGCTGCTCGCGGACCTGCTGGAGATCAGCCGGTTCGACGCGGGCGCGGCGGCGCTGGAGGCCGAGGCGATAGACCTCCGGGAAGTCGTACGGCGTGTCGTCAGCGGGGCCGAGCCGCTCGCCGAGCGCAAGGGCTCGCAGATACGCGTGGTCGGCGACCAGCAGCCGGTGGTCGCCGAGGCGGATGCCCGGCGGGTGGAGCGGGTGCTGCGCAACCTCGTCGTCAACGCCGTGGAGCACGGTGACGGCAAGGAAGTGGTGGTCAAGCTCGCCGTGGCGGGCGGGGCGGTCGCCATCGCGGTGCGCGACTACGGCGTAGGCCTCAAGCCCGGTGAGGCGACCCGGGTCTTCAGCCGCTTCTGGCGTGCCGACCCGGCACGCGCGCGTACCACCGGCGGCACGGGGCTCGGGCTGTCCATCGCCCTGGAAGATGCCCGGCTGCACGGCGGCTGGCTGCAGGCGTGGGGTGAGCCGGGCGGCGGTTCGCAGTTCCGGCTGACGCTGCCGCGGACCGCGGACGAGCCGCTGCGAGGGTCTCCGATACCCCTGGAGCCCATGGACTCGCGGCGTAATCGTGGACTTAATGACGCGGGACTGCCCTCCGGCGGCGGCGACAAGCTCGCCACGGTGCCGATGCAGGCCGCGGGCGGGAAGGCGGCACCGCCGATGCAGCGGACGTCCGTGGTGCCGCGACTGGCCGGGGCGTCGCCCACGGCCGATCCGACGGCGCTGCCGGGCAACGGCGCGCGTGTGGTGCCGAGGCCCTCCGGGGCCGTGCGGCGGCCGGACGACATGCCTGCCGTAGGTGGGGAGCGGACCGTGCAGGAGCGTGGCCGGGACGGCGGCGGGCCTGAAGAACTCGGACAAGGAGAGCCCGAGGAACTCGGGCAAGGGGAGGCATTTCGTGGGCGCTGACCGCGAGGGGAGCGGCCGTCTGCGTCCTGCGCGTGTGGGGGTGTACATCGGCTGCGGCGCATTGCTGCTGACCGGGTGTGCCTCGATGCCGGACAGTGGGGATCTGCGCGGGGTCGAGTCGACGCCGAGGCAGGACTCGCAGGTCCGCGTCTTCGCGCTGCCGCCGCGCGAGAACGCTCCGCCGGCGGAGATAGTGCAGGGCTTCCTGGAGGCACTGACCAGTGACGACGCGCAGTACGAGACGGCTCGCAAGTATCTGACGGCGAGCGCACGCAAGGCGTGGGATCCGTACCGCTCCACGACCGTCCTCGCGGACGGCCCCAACCCCGAGTCGGAGCGCTCGGGCAGCAGGGAGGGCGACGACTCGTACACGCTCTCCGGCAGCAAGGTCGCCACGGTGGACGAACAGCACGCGTACGCGCCGGACGCCGGTTCGTACCGGACGACGGTGCACCTCACGCTGCAGAAGGACACCAAGCAGTGGCGTATCGACGCGCTGCCGCAGGGCGTGGTGATGGGCAACTCCGACTTCCAGCGCAACTACGTGTCCGTCAACAAGTACTACTTCGCCTCCAATGTGCCCTCCGGGTCGGGCGGACTGCTGGGGACCGTCGCCGATCCCGTCTATGTGCGGGACAAGGTGGACCCGATGACGGAGATGGTCCGATCACTCCTGAAGGGGCCCACACGCTGGCTGGATCCGGTGGTGACGTCGAGCTTCCCCTCCGACACGGAGTTGAAGAAGGGCGTCACGTCGTTGTCGCCCGACGACCGCAACAGGGTGACGGTCCCGCTGAACAAGAAGGCCGACCGGGTCGGAGAGACCCAGTGCGACAAGATGGCCACCCAGCTCCTCTTCACGCTCCAGGATCTGACACCCACGGGCGTCGACGAGGTGGAGTTGCAGCGGTCGAACGGTTCGCAGTTGTGCGTGGTCACCAAGAGCCGGGCACAGACCATCGCTTCGCACGGCACGGCCAAGCACCCCGAGTACGAGTACTTCATCGACGGCAAGCAGCGACTCGTAAGGCTGCCCAGCGCCAACAGTGACAAGCAGACCGAGCCGGTGCCCGGTGCGCTGGGAGTGGGCGACAAGAAGCTGCGGTCGGCCGCGGTGTCGCGGAGCGAGGACAGCGCGGCCGGTGTGTCGGCCGACGGGAGTTCGCTGTACGTCGGATCGCTGGTGTCGGGCGCCTCGCTGGGGGACGCGGTGCTGCACAGCCAGGGGGCGAAGGCGGACGACCGGCTGACGACGCCCAGTTGGGACGGACAGGGCGACCTGTGGGTGGCCGACCGCGATCCGAAGAACCCACGGCTGCTCCTGCTGGAGAAGGGCGCGGGTACTCCGCTGGCTGTCACCGCCCCGGGCATCGACGGCCGTGTCCAGGCGGTGCGGGTGGCCGCCGACGGGGTGCGGATCGCGCTGATCGTGCAGAAGGACGGCAAGAGCTCACTGCAGATCGGGCGCATCCAGCGCGACACCAAGACCGGCGGACGGCCCCTCATCTCGATCCTCGAGCTGCGCTCCGTGGCGCCGCAGCTGGAGGAGGTCACCGCCATGTCGTGGGCCGGGGACAGCCGGCTCGTCGTCGTCGGGCGCGAGTCCGGTGGGGTGCAGCAGATGCGCTACGTCCAGGTCGACGGCTCCACCGCGGTGGGTGCCGCGCCCTCCGCGCTGACGGGGGTGAAGGAGGTCGCCGCGTCCGAGGACGAACGGCTGCCGCTGGTGGCGCACTCGGAGGAGGACGGGATCGTGCGGCTGTCGTCCGGGGAGCAGTGGCAGAAGATCGTCAAGGACGGCACGGCACCGGTCTATCCCGGGTAGGGACCTTCTTCCATCCTGGGCAGGGACTCGCCGGGCCTCCCATTTCGGGCAGGCCCGGCTGCCGTACGGGGTGGACCTGACCGTCGTACGGGGTGGACCCGGCCGCCATTGCCCGGTGGGTCCCCCGGACGGGTGACGGCCGTGGAGTTGTCCACAGGCGGTTGTCCACAGGGGTGGCCGGTCGGCTCGCACGTTGGCACAGTGGTGGGCATGCGGGGGTGGTGGCAGGACCTCACCGATCTGGTGCTGCCGGCCGAGTGCGGAGGCTGCGGAAGGCCTCGCACGGTGCTCTGCCCGGAGTGCCGTGCCGCCCTGAGCGGGGCCGCACCGCGCCGGGTGCGCCCGGATCCGGAGCCGCCCGGGCTGCCGGTGGTGCACGCGGCGGCCCCATACGAGGACGAGGTGCGCGCGACGCTCCTCGCTCACAAGGAACGGGGGGCACTGACACTTGCGACACCTTTGGGAACGGCCCTGGCGGGGGCTGTACGGGCAGGGCTGGGGCGTCTGTGCCTCCCCGTCCCGAAGGGACGGCCCACGGCCTCGGACGGGCGCCTGAGGGGCGGCAACGGGCAACTGAGGCCCAGGGGTGGTCACGGAAGCACGCCGCTTTCCGGTACAGGGCCTCTGCTGCTCGTTCCTCTGCCGTCCTCCCGGCAGGCGGTGCGGGCGCGGGGCGATGACCCGGCGCGGCGGATCGCACTCGCGGCGGCGGGGGAGCTGCGGCGCACAGGGACACCGGCCCGGGTGCTGGCCGTGCTGCGGCAGCGGCGCGCCGTGGCCGACCAGTCGGGGCTCAACTCGCGGCAGCGACTGGACAATCTCGCGGGCGCCCTGGAGGTGGCCGCCGGAGGTGTCCGGCTGTTGGCGAGCGGGGGCCGGGTCGTACTCGTGGACGACCTGATGACGACGGGGGCCTCGATGACGGAGGCGGCCCGTGCCGTACGGGCGGCGGTGGCGCGCATCGATCCATACCTGGACGTCGATGCATGCGTCGAGGAAGCGGGGGAAGCAACGGGAGAACGGATGACCGAGGCAACGACAGCGGATACCCATCGGACACAAGCAGCCCGGGGAATGGCGGGTATGAGCGGAGTCGGCGACATGATCTGCGCGGCTGTGGTCGCGGCCCCGCCGGACTCTTTCGAAATAAACCGGAACTGACCGGGAACTTCCATCGTTGCAGGTAATGACCAGGTCAATTCACCTGAACGGAGGTACGTCGCAGTAGAGGGTGACGACATCCGTCCAGGCGAGATATGTTCGGTTGTGAGGCAATGGCGCAGGCCGTACCTCGCCCATCCGAATGTTGTGCTGCGGGTTTCTGAATCACCCGTAGCGGTGGGGTGTAGATCTTGCCCATGGGGGAGGAGGAGGTGAAAGTCACCAAGTCCGAGGTTCCGGCACTCACCGGGGCCTGGTGCAAAAGGGAGACGCTCCGCCAGTGCAGCGGAGCAATCCGGGAACGGAGTTCTGCGTGGACATCGTCGTCAAAGGCCGCAAGACCGAGGTGCCCGAGCGGTTCCGCAAGCACGTGGCCGAGAAGCTGAAGCTGGAGAAGATCCAGAAGCTCGATGGCAAGGTGATCAGCCTCGACGTGGAGGTGTCCAAGGAGCCCAACCCCCGGCAGGCCGACCGTTGCGACCGAGTGGAGATCACGCTCCACTCCCGCGGTCCGGTGATCCGGGCGGAGGCGGCGGCAAGTGACCCGTACGCGGCACTCGACCTGGCGGCGGACAAGCTCGAAGCCCGCCTGCGCAAGCAGCACGACAAGCGCTACACCCGCCGCGGCAACGGCCGGCTCTCGGCCGCCGAGGTTGCCGACCACGTCCCCGGCGCCGCGACGCTCAACGGGAACGGGACCGTCGTCCACGAGGACGACACGGACAGCGTGCCGACGAAGAAGATCGGCTCCCTCGAGGTCATGGGCGAAGGCCCCCTCATCGTTCGCGAGAAGACCCACGTGGCCGCCCCGATGACGCTCGACCAGGCGCTCTACGAGATGGAGCTGGTCGGGCACGACTTCTATCTCTTCGTCGACTCCGAGACGAAGGAACCCAGTGTCGTCTACCGGCGGCACGCATACGACTACGGCGTCATCCACCTCAGCACGGACCCCATGGTCACCCAGGCCGGACCGGACGCGCCGGGCGGTGCGCTCGGCGGCTGACCCGCCCCGATGACGGCTGAGCCGGTGCCCCTGGAGCGCGCGTGCGCCCCCAGGGGCACCGGTGTGCGACCACTTCGCGACCCGCTCTGTCACCGCACTGTCGTCCAGGCATGGAATCATGGCCGAACCGGCCCCAACCGGTGGGTCGTTGCCTCGGATCGGCGATGGCACAGGAACGCAGGCCACGGCCTTCAGGGGGAGGAACGATGGCGGACAGCTTCGGACCGATGCGTGACGGGGATGCCGACGGCGGCGTCGTCGGCATGGGCCCGGACGCGGGCTCTCCACGCAAGGAGCCCATTCGGGTCCTCGTCGTGGACGACCATGCCCTCTTCCGCCGCGGTCTGGAGATCGTGCTCGCGGCCGAGGAGGACATCCAGGTCGTCGGCGAGGCGGGTGACGGGGCGGAGGCGGTCGACAAGGCGGCAGACCTGCTCCCCGACATCGTGCTGATGGATGTACGCATGCCGAAGCGGGGCGGCATCGAGGCGTGCACCTCCATCAAGGAGGTGGCTCCGAGCGCGAAGATCATCATGCTGACGATCAGCGACGAGGAAGCCGATCTCTACGACGCGATCAAGGCGGGCGCGACCGGATATCTCCTCAAGGAGATCTCCACGGACGAGGTGGCCACGGCCATTCGCGCGGTGGCGGACGGGCAGTCGCAGATCAGCCCGTCGATGGCGTCGAAGCTTCTCACCGAGTTCAAGTCGATGATTCAGCGGACGGACGAGCGTCGGCTCGTGCCCGCGCCGCGGCTCACGGATCGCGAGCTGGAGGTTCTCAAGCTCGTCGCGACCGGGATGAACAACCGGGATATCGCCAAGGAGTTGTTCATCTCCGAGAACACCGTGAAGAACCATGTGCGCAACATCCTGGAGAAGCTGCAACTGCACTCCAGGATGGAGGCGGTGGTCTACGCGATGCGGGAGAAGATCCTCGAGATCCGGTGAGTCGGCGCCAGGCCGGTCACTCCGGCCAGTCAGGTCAGGTCAGGCCAGTGCGCGGCTGAGTTCCTTCGCGAGGGGCTCGCGGAGGTCCGGGGCGTCCACCCGTTCCACGCGTACGTTTGTGCAGTCCACCCAGCTCGCTGCCTCCAGCAGGGCCTGGGCCACGGCAGGGACCGCCTTGGCGCCGTCCAGCGTGACCTGTTTGGCGACCAGGGTGCGGCCCTCGCGGGCGGGGTCCACGCGGCCGACGAGCCGGCCCCCGGCGAGGACCGGCATCGCGAAGTAGCCGTACACCCGCTTCGGCTTGGGCGTGTACGCCTCCAGACGGTGGGTGAAGCCGAAGATCCGCTCCGTGCGGGCCCGCTCCCAGATGAGTGAGTCGAACGGGGACAGCAGCGTCGTACGGTGGCGGCCGCGCGGCGGTGTCTCCAGGGCCGCCGGGTCCGCCCACGCGGGCTTGCCCCAGCCCTCCACCGTCACCGGGACCAGGCCCGAGTCCGCGATCACCGCGTCGACCTGATCGCCCTTGAGACGGTGATAGTCGGCGATGTCCGCGCGCGTGCCGACCCCCAGGGACTGGCCGGCCAGGCCGACCAGGCGGCGCAGGCACTCCGTGTCGTCCAGCTCGTCATGGAGCAGGGGCTCGGGGACGGCGCGCTCGGCGAGGTCGTACACCCGCTTCCAGCCTCGGCGCTCCGTGCACACCACCTCGCCGTACATCAGCGCGCGCTCCACGGCCACCTTCGTGCCCGACCAGTCCCACCACTCGCTGGTCTTCTTCGCGCCGCCCAATTCCGTGGCCGTGAGGGAGCCTTCCGTGCGGAGCTGCTTGATGACCTGGTCGTAGGTGCCGTCCGGCAGGTCGTGGTTCCAGTGCGGGCGGGAGCGGTAGGCGCGGCGACGGAAGGCGAAGTGGGGCCATTCCTCCACGGGGAGGATGCAGGCGGCGTGGGACCAGTACTCGAAGGCGTGGGTGTCGGTCCAGTAGGCCTGATCCACGGCTTTGCGGCCTACCGCGCCCAGGCGGGCGTACGGGATGAGTTCGTGGGAGCGGGCCAGGACGGAGATCGTGTCGAGCTGGACCGCGCCGAGGTGTCGCAGGATTCCGCGGACGCCGGCCTTGCGGTCGGGGGCGCCCAGGAAGCCCTGGGCCCGTAGGGCGATGCGGCGGGCTTCTTCGGCGGAGAGGTCGGTGGTGGGACGCGGGAGGCTCGTCATGTTCCACACGGTAGGCGGTGCCACTGACAGTGGACTCGCCCCCGCCGCCCCTACCCGTCCCATCCCAGGGGCTCCGCCCCAGCCCCCGCCAGGGGCTCCGCCCCCGGACCCCCAGCGGGGCTCCGCCCCAGCACCCCAGCGGGGCTCCGCCCCGGACCCCCAGCGGGGCTCTGCCCCAGCACCCCAGCGGGGCTCTGCCCCAGCACCCCAGCGGGGCTCCGCCCCGGACACCCAGCCGGGGGCTGCCCCCTTGCACCCCAGCTGGGGGCTGCCCCTTTGCACCCCCGCCGGGGGCTGCGTCCCTGGACCCCGCCAAGAGCTGCGCCCCCGCACTTCTGGCGGGGCTGCCACTCCTGCACCTTGGCGGGCTGTGTCCTCCGACCTCTGTGGGGCTTCGCCCCCGCACCCCATCTGGACTGTGCCCTCCGACCTCTGTGGGGCTTCGCCCCCGCACCCCATCTGGACTGTGCCCTCCGACCCCTGTGGGGCTTCGCCCCCGCACCCCCGGTGGGGCCGCGGTCCTGGATCCCCGTGGTGAGGTTTCGTCTCCGGACTTCGTCAGGGGCTGTGTTTCCCGGACTGCGCCCGGGACTGTCGCCCCAGATCACTGCAGGTTTAGCCCCGCACCCCGCCGAGGGATGCGCCCCGGCACCCCACTGGGACTGTGCCTCTGGACTCCCGCAGGCTGTCGCCCTCGCATCCAACTGGGGCTGCCCTCCCGGATCACCGCAAGGCTTCGCCCACCCCGGCGGGGCTGCGGGGCGGGCCCCGCCAAGGCTGCGCCCCGGGTCCCCGCGGGGTTGCGCCCCTGGACCCTCCTGGGGCTGTCGTCTCGGACCGCCTCGGGCTGATGGGGTTTGGAGTTGACCTTGGTCTATACCGGAGGGGTGCTTTACGGGGTGGGGGGAGGGGCCGGCAAGTACGGGGCTGTTGATGGCAGGCCCAGGTCTGAGGGGAGTAGGGAACCGATCCAGCAGTCTCGGCGTACGCCCTTGTTGTTGAGGGCGGAGCGGAGGGTGCCTTCCAGGGTGAAGCCGGCGCGTTCGGCGACCGCGCGGGAGCCCTTGTTGCCGACCTCGGCGCGCCATTCCAGACGGTCGACGGCGAGGCTCGTGAAGGCCCAGCGGGCGGCGGTGAGGGTGGCCTCGGTGATGTAGCCGTAGCCGCGGTGCTCCTTGGCCGCCCAGAAGCCCACCTCGCCGACGCCCAGGGAACGCATGCTGATGGAGAGCATGCCCGCCAAGTCCCCCGACAGGAGGAAGGCACCGAAGGTGAACATGGAGCCGTCCGCCCAGCCGTCCGGC
Source organism: Streptomyces sp. NPDC058086 (assembly GCF_042885015.1). Lineage (NCBI taxonomy): Bacteria > Bacillati > Actinomycetota > Actinomycetes > Kitasatosporales > Streptomycetaceae > Streptomyces > Streptomyces sp. NPDC058086. The sequence continues at coordinate 17,342 of NZ_JBHVST010000069.1, forward strand.
ACCATCTGGTCCGTGAAGCCCGTCGCGTGCTCGCGGAGATAGGGCGAGGGGATCGTGGTCCAGCGCTGGATGTCGGGGTCCTGGACGGCTTCGTACACCGCGTCGGTGTCGTACGAGTCCACGGCGCGCAGGAGCAGCCGGTCGGTGGTGAGCGTGACGGGGTCCATCGGCCGATTCTGCTAGGGCCGCCGAAAGGGCGCCATTCCTTTGCGGCGAGTGACGATTCGGTTACTTTTCGCAGCGTGGGCACGGCACCTTCCGCAACCCCTGTCCGTTGTCCTAGTGGCTGTCACTGGCAGACCTCCCGACGCGGTGGGGTCCTCGCTTACGATGGCCGTTGCTCAAGCTGTGATTTGAATCTGACATTGAACCCGACCGTCCCAGGCCCGACCGGCAAGGAGACAAACCCCCGTGTCCGTCCTCTCGAAGATCATGCGTGCAGGCGAAGGCAAGATCCTGCGCAAGCTGCACCGCATCGCGGACCAGGTCAACTCCATCGAAGAGGACTTCGTCGACCTCTCCGACGCCGAGCTGCGCGCCCTCACTGATGAGTACAAGCAGCGGTATGCGGATGGGGAGAGCCTGGACGACCTGCTCCCCGAGGCCTTCGCCACCGTGCGTGAGGCCGCCAAGCGCGCCCTCGGTCAGCGTCACTACGACGTGCAGATGATGGGTGGCGCCGCGCTCCACCTCGGCTACGTCGCGGAGATGAAGACCGGCGAGGGCAAGACCCTCGTCGGCACGTTGCCCGCGTATCTGAACGCCCTCTCCGGAGACGGCGTTCACCTGATCACGGTCAACGACTACCTGGCCGAGCGCGACTCCGAGATGATGGGTCGCGTCCACAAGTTCCTGGGTCTGAGCGTCGGCTGCATCCTCGCCAACATGACGCCGGCCCAGCGCCGCGAGCAGTACGCGTGCGACATCACGTACGGCACGAACAACGAGTTCGGCTTCGACTACCTGCGCGACAACATGGCCTGGTCGCAGGACGAACTCGTCCAGCGGGGCCACAACTTCGCGATCGTCGACGAGGTCGACTCCATCCTCGTCGACGAGGCCCGTACGCCGCTCATCATCTCCGGCCCGGCCGACCAGGCCACCAAGTGGTACGGCGACTTCGCCAAGCTGGTCACCCGGCTGAAGAAGGGCGAGGCCGGCAACTCCCTCAAGGGCCTCGAGGAGACCGGGGACTACGAGGTCGACGAGAAGAAGCGCACCGTCGCCATCCATGAGCCCGGCGTCTCCAAGGTCGAGGACTGGCTGGGCATCGACAACCTGTACGAGTCGGTGAACACGCCGCTGGTGGGCTACCTGAACAACGCCATCAAGGCCAAGGAGCTCTTCAAGAAGGACAAGGACTACGTCGTCATCGACGGCGAAGTCATGATCGTCGACGAGCACACCGGCCGTATCCTCGCCGGCCGCCGCTACAACGAGGGCATGCACCAGGCGATCGAGGCGAAGGAAGGGGTGGACATCAAGGACGAGAACCAGACGCTCGCCACGATCACCCTGCAGAACTTCTTCCGCCTCTACAGCAAGCTCTCCGGCATGACCGGTACGGCGATGACCGAGGCCGCCGAGTTCCACCAGATCTACAAGCTCGGCGTCGTCCCGATCCCGACCAACAAGCCGATGGTCCGCAAGGACCAGTCGGACCTGATCTACCGCACCGAGGTCGCCAAGTTCGACGCGGTGGTCGACGACATCGCCGAGAAGCACGAGAAGGGCCAGCCGATCCTCGTCGGTACGACGTCGGTCGAGAAGTCCGAGTACCTTTCGCAGCAGCTCTCGAAGCGGGGCATCCAGCACGAGGTGCTGAACGCGAAGCAGCACGACCGTGAGGCCCCGATCATCGCCCAGGCCGGCCGCCGGGGCGCCGTGACCGTCGCCACGAACATGGCCGGCCGAGGCACGGACATCAAGCTCGGCGGAAACCCGGACGACCTCGCTGAGGCGGAGCTGCGTCAGCGTGGCCTCGACCCCGAGGAGCACATCGAGGAGTGGGCCGCAGCCCTCCCCGCCGCCCTGGAGAAGGCCGAGCAGGCCGTCAAGGCGGAGTTCGAAGAGGTCAAGGAGCTCGGCGGCCTCTATGTGCTGGGCACCGAGCGCCACGAGTCGCGTCGTATCGACAACCAGCTGCGCGGTCGTTCCGGCCGTCAGGGCGACCCGGGCGAGTCCCGCTTCTACCTGTCGCTCGGTGACGACCTGATGCGGCTGTTCAAGGCCCAGATGGTCGAGCGCGTGATGTCGATGGCCAACGTGCCGGACGACGTGCCGATCGAGAACAAGATGGTCACGCGCGCGATCGCCTCCGCCCAGTCGCAGGTCGAGCAGCAGAACTTCGAGACGCGCAAGAACGTTCTGAAGTACGACGAGGTGCTCAACCGGCAGCGCGAGGTCATCTACGGCGAGCGCCGCCGCGTCCTGGAGGGCGAGGACCTCCAGGATCAGATCCAGCACTTCACGGACGACACGATCGACGCCTACATCGCGGCCGAGACCGCCGAGGGCTTCGCCGAGGAGTGGGACGTGGACCGGCTGTGGGGCGCCTTCAAGCAGCTCTACCCGGTGAAGGTCACCGTCGACGAGCTGGAGGAGGCGGCCGGTGACCGTGCCGGTCTGACCGCCGAGTTCATCTCCGAGTCCATCAAGGACGACATCCACGAGCAGTACGCGGCCCGTGAGGAGCAGCTCGGCTCCGAGATCATGCGGGAGCTGGAGCGGCGGGTCGTCCTGTCGGTCCTCGACCGCAAGTGGCGCGAGCACCTCTACGAGATGGACTACCTCCAGGAGGGCATCGGCCTGCGCGCCATGGCGCAGAAGGACCCGCTGGTCGAGTACCAGCGCGAGGGCTTCGACATGTTCTCCGCCATGATGGACGGCATCAAGGAGGAGTCCGTCGGCTATCTGTTCAACCTGGAGGTCCAGGTCGAGCAGCAGGTCGAGGAGGTCCCGGTCGAGGACGCCGCGCCGTCGCTGGAGAAGAAGGAGGACGTCGTGCCCGCGGGTGCGCGTCCCGAGATCCGCGCCAAGGGGCTCGACGCCCCGCAGCGTCCCGACCGGCTGCACTTCTCCGCACCGACCGTGGACGGGGAGGGCGGCATCGTCGAGGGCGACTTCGCCAGCGACGACGACGAGCCCGTGCGTTCCGAGGCGGACGGCCTCACGCGCGCGGAGCGGCGCAAGCAGCAGAAGAGCAACGGGCGGCGCCGCAAGAAGTGACCGATCGGCTCGCGAGAGCTGACGAGAGCTGAGTGGTGGTGAAGGGCCGGGCACCTGTGGGTGTCCGGCCCTTTGCGTTGCTCAGCGCGGGTTCAGGGGCCCGCGGGAGTTTCCAGTGGGGCGTTCCGGGCCCCAGGAGCTGCTCAGTCGTCGTCCGGGCGGGGCATGCGGGGGCCGCCCAGTTCCACCGCCGTGCAGCGCCAGCGCAGGTCGGGGCCCTGTTCCAGGCGGAAGGCCATCGCGCGGAGCCGGTCGCCCGCGCCGATGCGGGCGAAGGCCTCGATCGCGCCGGGCCGTGGCACGTAGTAGCCGATGTCGCGGACGACCGGGCGGGTGCCGCGGGTGCGCAGGGGGCCGCGTTCGGCGAGCCAGGCCAGCTCGTCGTAAGCCCGGCCCGCGGTGTGGCGCAGCATGCAGTGGACGGGGCGTTGGCCGCTGAGCACGGCGAGGAGGCGGTCGGCGAAGAGGTCGGTGGGGCGGGGCTGCGGCGGCGGCGAGGACGGCGGTGACGGCCGCGGGTGGTCGACCGGTGGGGGCAGGAGGAGGGTGCGGGACGCGGCCTCCGCCGGGGGCGCCTGCGGTGGGCTGTCTCCCGGGGCCGGGCGGGGTGCGCCCGCGCCCGGGGTGCGCGGTGGTGTGGTGCCGGGGCGGCGGGTGTCGTGGCGGCCGGGTGGGCGGGTGCCCGGGCGGCGCTTCGTCCTGGTCATCACCTTGTTCATGCGTCGTCCCCGTTCATGCGTCGGCGCCGCTCGCCGCGACCGGTTGATACCGGGCGGTAACTTCGTGTTGGGGATCTTCTACGAGGCGGGAGCGGGCCCCCGCAAGGACGCCCTGCGCGCGCCGCGGCGGCCGGAAGGTTCACCTATCAGAGTGAGCGGGAGGGGTGGGAGGCCTGGCGGGGCAGGGATGCACCGGGTGAATCGCGGGCCGGGGGTGGACGCCGTACGGGGGAGGGACCGGGACCCGAAAGGGGACGCCCGCACGTATCCTGAAGGCCTTCCCGGGAGGCGCGGGACCGCCCTTCCGGGAGCCCTCCGACCCGGGAACCCTCCCGACTACGAAAGCGGCCAGTCATGCGCGTCTACGTCCCCCTGACCCTCTCCGGTCTCGCCGAGGCGTACAAGACGGGGGAGCTGGCGGCGGGACCGGTCGTCGCGTACGCCGTCACGCCCGCGTTGCGCGAGTGGTATCTCTCCGACGACATCGAGGAACTCGAGTACGCGGCGCTGAACCGGGCCGCGCTGGCCTCGCTGCGGCTGCTCGCGGGGGAGCCGGGCGCCGTGCGGCGGCGGGTGGTCGTCGCGGTCGACGTACCCGACCGGGCCGCGGTCGCCGATCCCGACCGGGGGCTCGATCCGGTGGCGCTCGGTGAGGTGCGGGTGTCGGGTCCCGTGGCCCTGTCCAAGGCGGCCGCGGTGCACGTGGACGCCGATGACGCCGGGGAGGATGTCTCGGCCGCCGTGGACGCGCTCGGGGCGGCCGATCACGGGGACGACGACGCGCAGTTCATCGTGGACGGGGCCGAGGACCACGAGTTGTTGTGGTTCGCGACGCAGGAGATTCCCAACCTGGTGGGGCTGGAGGACTGAGCCTGCGCCGAGGGGCGTTGTCAGTGCGGGCGGGTAGTTTCTTGGTATGGGGAAGCAGGGCGCAGCAGCGCACATCGTGTGGGACTGGAACGGGACGCTGTTCCACGACAACGCCGCGATCATCGGGGCGACGAACGCGGCGTTCGCCGAGTTGGGGTTGGAGCCGCTCACGCTGGAGCGGTACCGGGAGCTGTACTGCGTGCCGGTGCCGAAGTTCTACGAGCGGCTGATGGGACGGCTGCCGACCGATGCCGAATGGGTGGTCATGGACGAGACCTTCCATCGGTACTACGCGGAGCACCGCATCACGTGCGAGCTCACCGAGGGCGCGACGACGTTGCTCGCGGACTGGCGGTCGGCGGGGCGCAGCCAGTCGCTGTTGAGCATGTATGTGCATGAGGAACTGGTGCCGCTGGTCAGGGGGTTCGGGATCGAGCCGCACTTCGTGCGGGTGGAGGGGCGGGTCGGGCCCTCCGGCGGCAGCAAGGCCGAGCACATGGTGCGGCACATAGGTTCGCTCGCGGGCGTGGACCCGGGGCGCACGGTGGTGATCGGGGACGCCGCCGACGACGCGGTGGCCGCCCTGCACGTGGGGGCGCGGGCCGTGCTCTACACCGGCGGTTCGCACAGTCGCGCCAGCCTCGAAGGGGTCGGCGTACCCGTGGTGGACAGCCTGGAGGAGGCGGTCGAGGAGGCCGAGCGACTGATGGCGGCGTAGGCCTGTTGTTCGAGCTCGCTGAGCGGGGTGCGCGGCGGCGCCCGGGGTGTGCGGCGCCCCTCGCCGGCGCGGCAGCCGCGTACCCGGCGCAGATCTCGCCGGTGCTGAGCCGCGTACCCGGCTCGCACCTCCCACGTCACCGCCCCCGAGTCGTTCAGTCCACCGGCGCCTTCGTCCTCAGCACCGTGAGGAACTCGCGCATCCAGGCCGGGTGGTCCGGCCAGGCGCGGGCGGAGACGAGGGTGCCGTCGACCACCGCCTCCGCGTCCTGGAAGGTCGCTCCGGCGGCCTGCATGTCCAGTTCCAGCGCCGGGTAGGCGGTGACGCGGCGGCCGCGCAGGGCGTCGGCGGCGGCCGTGAGGAGCGGACCGTGGCAGATCTGGGCCACGGGCTTGTCGGCGTCGAAGAAGGACTTGAGGATCTTGCGGAGTTCGGGGTCGTTGCGGAGGTACTCGGGCGCGCGGCCGCCCGGGATCACCACGGCGGCGTACTGACCGGGGTCGACCTCCGAGAACGCGAGGTCGGCGGGCCAGGTGTAGCCGGGCTTCTCCGTGTACGTGTCGAAGCCGGGTTCGAAGTCGTGGACCACGAAGCGGAGCTGCTTGCGGGTGGGGGCCGCGATATGGACCTCGTAGCCCTCCTCGCGCAGGCGCTGGTAGGGGTACAGGACCTCCAGTGATTCCGCCGCGTCGCCGGTGACCATCAGGATCTTCGGTGTCATGTCGGTGCCGCTCCCTTCGGTGGAGCTTCGGTGGAGCTTCAGCGGGGCCCAGCGGTCCCAGCAGGTCCCAGCGGGGCCCAGCAGGTCCCAGCAGGTCCCAGCAGGTCCCAGCAGGTCCCAGCGGGACTTCAGAGGGGCTACAGCTCTATTCCGCCTCTGCCCCACCGTCCTCGTCAACGTGGTGCCGCAGGAGAGGGTTGCCGGATGACTGCACGTTCCCGTCCCTTTCGTCCCTGTGCATACTGTCAAAGTTCCACCCCCGGTTTTGTACACATACGGCTCATGACGGGCCCCGGGTAGGGAGCGATAGCCTGGTGGCGTGATCAGCGCGATATCTCGCGGGGGCCCAGTTGCCCCTGCCTCGCGCCCGGAGCGCACGGACGACATCCGTGACCGGGCGGCGATCGCTGATCTTCATGGGCGGGACGGAGCGGCGACCGCGGCAAGCACCAGCGGGAACGTGGACGCAAGCGGAATCGTGAGCGTGCTCCGTAGGCCGCGGACACCCCGGGGACGGACGACGCAGAGATCAGCGTCACAGTCGCCGCAGGTGCCGAGAATGGCCGATACCACCCCGCTCATCTCTCCATGCGGCATAGCGTCGGACCAGACCGGACACCCCGCGTCACGGCGTTACGTCGGAGAAGAGACCGTACTTCCTTCTACGTCACGCAACGGCGCGCGACAGGAGCCAGAGGACAATGCAGACCAAGCTGGACGAAGCCAAGGCCGAGCTGCTCGAGAGGGCTGCCCGGGTAGCTGAGAACAGCCCGGTCGGGGGGCACCTACCGACTGGGACGACGAGCGAGGGCACTCCGGACAAGGACACCGTGCTCGCGTTCCTCCAGCGCTACTACCTGCACACCGCCCCGGAGGACCTGACCGACCGCGACCCGGTCGATGTCTTCGGAGCCGCCTTCTCCCACTACCGACTGGCCGAGAACCGCCCCCAGGGCACGGCCAACGTCCGAGTGCACACGCCCACCGTCGAGGAGAACGGCTGGACCTGCAGCCACTCCGTCGTCGAGGTCGTGACCGACGACATGCCCTTCCTCGTCGACTCGGTCACCAACGAGCTGTCCCGGCAGGGCCGCGGCATCCACCTCGTCATCCACCCGCAGTTCGTCGTACGGCGCGATCTGACCGGCGAGCTCATCGAGGTGCTGCCCGGCCGGCCGACCATCGAGGATCTGCCGCACGACGCGCACGTCGAGTCCTGGATCCACGTCGAGATCGACCGTGAGACCGACCGTGCCGACCTGAAGCAGATCACCGCCGATCTGCTGCGTGTCCTGTCCGACGTCCGCGAGGCCGTCGAGGACTGGGAGAAGATGCGCGACGCCGCGCTGCGCATCGCGGAGGAACTGCCCACCGAGCCGACCGCCGACGACCTGCGTGACCTGGAGGTCGAGGAGGCCCGTGAGCTGCTGCGCTGGCTCTCGGACGACCACTTCACCTTCCTGGGGTTCCGCGAGTACGAGCTGCACGACGACGACTCGCTGGCCGCCGTCCCCGGCACCGGACTCGGCATCCTGCGCTCCGACCCGCAGCACGGCGGTGACGACAGTCACCCGGTCAGCCCGTCCTTCGAGCGGCTGCCCGCCGACGCCCGCGCCAAGGCCCGTGAGCACAAGCTGCTCGTCCTCACCAAGGCCAACAGCCGCGCCACCGTGCACCGGCCGTCCTACCTCGACTACATCGGTGTGAAGAAGTTCGACGCCGAGGGCAACGTCGTCGGTGAGCGGCGCTTCCTGGGCCTGTTCTCCTCGGCCGCGTACACCGAGTCCGTGCGCCGCGTCCCCGTGGTCCGCCGCAAGGTCGAGGAGGTCCTCAAGGGCGCGGGCTTCTCGCCCAACAGCCACGACGGCCGCGACCTGCTCCAGATCCTGGAGACCTACCCCCGCGACGAGCTCTTCCAGACGCCCGCCGACGAGCTGCGCTCCATCGTCACCAGCGTCCTCTACCTCCAGGAGCGGCGCCGGCTGCGCCTCTACCTGCGCCAGGACGAGTACGGCCGCTACTACTCGGCCCTCGTCTACCTCCCGCGCGACCGCTACACCACCGGAGTGCGCCTCAGGATCATCGACATCCTGAAGGAGGAGCTGAACGGCACCAGCGTCGACTTCACGGCCTGGAACACCGAGTCGATCCTCTCCCGGCTGCACTTCGTGGTCCGTGTCCCGCAGGGCACCGAGCTGGCGCAGCTCAGCGACGCCGACAAGGACAGGCTCGAGGTACGGCTCGTCGAGGCCGCCCGCTCCTGGGCCGACGGTTTCGCCGAGGCGCTGAACGCCGAGTGCGGCGAGGAGCGCGCGGCCGAGCTGCTGCGCCGCTACGGCAGCGCGTTCCCCGAGGGCTACAAGGCCGACCACACGCCGCGCGCCGCGGTCGCCGACCTGGTCCACCTGGAGAAGCTCACCCGCGACCGGAGTAAGGACTTCGCGCTCAGCCTGTACGAGCCGGTCGGTGCCGGTCCCGGCGAGCGCCGCTTCAAGATCTACCGCACCGGTGAGCAGGTCTCCCTGTCCGCGGTCCTGCCGGCCCTCAACCGCATGGGTGTCGAGGTCACCGACGAGCGCCCGTACGAGCTGCGCTGCTCGGACCGTACGACGGCCTGGATCTACGACTTCGGGCTGCGTCTGCCCAAGTCGCTGAACGGCAACGGCGACTACCTCGGCGACGACGGCCGTGAGCGCTTCCAGGAAGCCTTCGCCGCCACCTGGACCGGCGAGGCCGAGAACGACGGCTTCAACGCCCTCGTGCTGAGCGCCGGGCTGTCCTGGCGGCAGGCGATGGTGCTGCGCGCGTACGCCAAGTACCTGCGCCAGGCGGGCTCCACCTTCAGCCAGGACTACATGGAGGACACCCTCCGAAACAATGTCCACACCACGCGGCTGCTGGTCTCCCTCTTCGAGGCGCGGATGTCGCCGGAGCGCCAGCACGCGGGTGTCGAGCTGACCGACGCGCTGATGGAGGAGCTGGACGCCGCTCTCGACCAGGTGGCCAGCCTGGACGAGGACCGGATCCTGCGCTCCTTCCTCACCCTCATCAAGGCGACCCTGCGCACCAACTTCTTCCAGGAGGCGCTGGGCGGCAAGCCGCACGAGTACGTCTCCATGAAGTTCGACCCGCAGGCCATCCCGGACCTGCCGGCGCCGCGACCGGCGTACGAGATCTGGGTGTACTCGCCGAAGGTGGAGGGCGTGCACCTGCGCTTCGGCAAGGTCGCGCGCGGTGGTCTGCGCTGGTCCGACCGGCGCGAGGACTTCCGGACGGAGATCCTGGGCCTGGTCAAGGCACAGATGGTGAAGAACACCGTCATCGTGCCCGTCGGCGCCAAGGGCGGCTTCGTCGCCAAGCAGCTGCCCGACCCGTCCGTGGACCGCGACGCCTGGCTCGCGGAGGGCATCCGCAGCTACCGGACCTTCATCTCGGCGCTGCTCGACATCACCGACAACCTGGTCGCCGGTGCCGTCGTACCTCCGGTGGACGTGGTCCGGCACGACGGGGAGGACACCTATCTCGTCGTCGCCGCCGACAAGGGCACCGCGACCTTCTCCGACATCGCCAACGAGGTCGCCGAGAGCTACAACTTCTGGCTCGGGGACGCCTTCGCCTCCGGCGGCTCCGCCGGATACGACCACAAGAAGATGGGCATCACCGCGCGCGGTGCCTGGGAGTCCGTGAAGCGGCACTTCCGGGAGCTGGGCGTCAACACCCAGACCGAGGACTTCACCGTCGTCGGCGTCGGTGACATGTCCGGTGACGTGTTCGGCAACGGCATGCTGCTCTCCGAGCACATCCGCGTGGTCGCCGCCTTCGACCACCGGCACATCTTCCTCGACCCGACCCCGGACGCGGAGACCTCGTACGCCGAGCGCCGTCGTCTCTTCGAGCTGCCGCGCTCGTCCTGGGCCGACTACAACACCGAGCTGATCTCGGCCGGTGGCGGAGTCTTCCCGCGGACGGCCAAGGCGATCCCGGTCAACGCGCACGTCCGTGAGGCCCTCGGCATCGAGGCCGGTGTCATGAAGATGACCCCGGCCGACCTGATGAAGGCGATCCTGCAGGCGCCGGTCGACCTGCTGTGGAACGGCGGCATCGGTACGTACGTCAAGTCGTCCGCCGAGTCCCACGCGGACGTCGGCGACAAGGCCAACGACGCCATCCGCGTCGACGGCGCCGACCTGCGCGTCAAGGTCGTCGGCGAGGGCGGCAACCTCGGTCTGACCCAGCTGGGCCGGATCGAGTTCGCGCAGCACGGCGGCAAGATCAACACCGACGCCATCGACAACAGCGCGGGCGTGGACACCTCCGACCACGAGGTGAACATCAAGATCCTGCTCAACGCTGTCGTGAGCAACGGCGATCTGACGGTCAAGCAGCGCAACAAGCTGCTCGCCGAGATGACCGACGAGGTCGGCGCGCTGGTCCTGCGCAACAACTACGCGCAGAACGTGGCGATCGCCAACGCGCTTGCCCAGTCGCCGAGCATGCTCCACGCCCAGCAGCGCTTCCTGCGCTTCCTGGTCAGGGAGGGCCACCTCGACCGGGCGCTGGAGTTCCTGCCCAACGAGCGGCAGATCCGTGAGCGGCTCAACTCCGGGCAGGGCCTGACCGGTCCGGAGACGGCCGTGCTCCTCGCGTACACGAAGATCACCGTCGCCGACGAGCTGCTCGCCACCTCGCTGCCCGACGACCCGCACCTGCAGAAGCTGCTGTTCGCGTACTTCCCCACCGCGCTGCGCGAGAAGTTCCGCGAGCAGATCGAGGCGCACGCGCTGCGCCGCGAGATCGTGACGACCATTCTGGTCAACGACACGGTCAACACCGGTGGTACGAGCTTCCTGCACCGCCTCCGTGAGGAGACGGGCGCGTCCCTGGAGGAGATCGTCCGGGCGCAGACCGCGGCCCGCGCGATCTTCGAGTCGAGCAAGGTGTGGGACGCGGTGGAGGCGCTCGACAATGTCGTCGCCGCCGATGTCCAGACCAGGATCCGGCTGCACTCGCGCCGTCTCGTCGAGCGGGGCACGCGCTGGCTGCTCAACAACCGGCCGCAGCCGCTCCAGCTCGCCGAGAACATCTCCTTCTTCCGCGAGGGGGTCGCGCAGGTCTGGGGCGAGCTGCCCAAGCTGCTGCGCGGTGCGGACCTGGAGTGGTACCAGCAGATCTTCGAGGAGCTGGCGGGCGCCGGCGTCCCCGAGGAGCTCGCCACGCACGTGGCCGGGTTCTCCTCGGCCTTCCCGACGCTGGACATCGTCGCGGTGGCCGACCGCACGGGCAAGAACCCGATGTCCGTCGCCGAGGTCTACTACGACCTCGCCGACCGCCTGAACATCACCCAGCTCATGGACCGCATCATCGAGCTCCCGCGTGCCGACCGCTGGCAGTCCATGGCCCGCGCCTCGATCCGCGAGGACCTGTACGCGGCCCATGCGGCGCTCACCGCGGACGTGCTCGCCGTCGGCAACGGCACCTCGACCCCGGAGCAGCGCTTCAAGGCCTGGGAGGAGAAGAACGCCGCGATCCTGGGCCGCGCCCGCACCACCCTGGAGGAGATCCAGACCTCGGACTCGTTCGACCTGGCGAACCTTTCGGTGGCGATGCGCACGATGCGGACGCTCCTGCGGACGCACTCGTAGATGGCGCCGGTGCACTCGTAGGTCACCTCTGGGTGCGCTTGACTCACTGGTGAGTGCACTTGTTTCACTCGATCGGATGTACGTCGATGGGGGCAGCCCCGGCCGGGATGGCCGGGGCTGCCCCCATTTGTGCAGGTAGGCGCAAGCGTTTCGCCCGCCCTCTTGCCTCGCTCTTGCAGATCTCTCGGGAAAACCGGAACTGGAATTTACCTATTGCTGATAAAAGGGACAATTGTGACTGTGAACCTCTCCGAGGGGCGGGCCCGTGTAGGCCGGCAGGCCCCCGCACCGGCCCAGCCCGCACCTCCCGCCACTCCTCCCGGGGCGATCGAAAGGACCCGGCGGATCGTCCTCGAAGTGGTGAAGTTCGGGGCCGTCGGCGGTAGCGGTATCGCAGTCAACTTCCTGGTCTTCAACCTCCTCCTGCACGGCCTGAAGTGGGCCCCGATGGCCGCCACGGTCATCGCCAGCTGTGTCGCCATGGGCAGCAACTACCTCGGCTTCCGCTTCTTCGCCTACCGTGACCGGGCCTCGCGCACCCGACGCCAGATCGTCCTGTTCTTCGCCTTCAGCGGCATCGGTGTCATCATGGAGAGCGCGCTGTTCTACGTCGGCTACCACGGCCTGGGCATGGACACCCCGCTCGGCTCTAACCTGGCCAAGGCGCTGTCGATCGTGCTGGCCTCGGCGTTCCGTTTCCTGGTGTACCGCACCTGGGTGTTCGAACAGGTGAAACACAGCCGTTAGACAGTCACCCGCAACCCTTTGCTGGCGATCAGCATCTACCTAGGTGATACGCAAATGGACTAGATCGCCTAGGTTGAACCATCAGGAATGTCTAGCATTAATAGGATGAGTGTGGATCACCCCTGCCCGCCAGCAGAAACAGCAGCCGTGCCCGCCGTGTCCGTGGTCGTGATCGTCTACAACGACGCGTCCCGGCTGACCACGGCCGTGCGCTCCGTTCTCGACCAGACCCTGCGTGGTGTCGAGGTCGTGATCGTCGACGACCGCAGTACGGACGGCTCGTACGACGTGGCGCAGCGGCTGGCCGCCGCGCACCCGGACCGCGTCCGGGCCTTCAGGCTGCCCGAGAACAGCGGCGGCTGCGGCGCCCCCCGCAACCACGGCATCCAGCAGGCCCGCGGCGACTACGTCCTCTTCCTCGACAGTGATGACGTCCTGGAGCGCAACGCCTGCCGCAACATGCTGGAGGCCGCCGAGTCCACCGGCGCCGACCTCGTCTCCGGCCTGTGCGTGCGTGTGCACGTCGACTCGCGAGCCGGCAAGGAGGTCAAGTGGTACCCCTGGCTGTACGACCGCACCCGCACCCTGGAGTCCATCTCCGAGCTGCCCGACCTGCTGGTCTTCGACACGCTGTCGACGAACAAGTGCTACCGCAGGCAGTTCCTGCTCGATGAGGGCCTTCAGTTCCCGGTCGGGATCCACTACGAGGACCTGCTGTTCTCCGCGCAGGCCTATGTGGCCGCCCGCCGCATCACGCTCATCCCGAACCGGGTGTACGAGTGGCGGATCGTGGACAAGCCGAAGACGGCCGTGAAGTCCATCAGCAATCGGCGTGACGAGATCGCCAACTTCACGCACCGCATGGAGATCCACCGCAGGGTCGACCAGCTCCTCGCCGATCATGGCCTGCTGGAGCTGAAGTTCGCCAAGGACGTCAAGTGGCTCAAGCACGACCTGGTGCTGCACCTGCGCGAGCTGCCCTTCCGTGACGAGACCTACCGCCAGGAGTTCGCGCAGATCGCGCGCGCCTACCTGGAGTCGATCGACCGCATCGCCTTCGACGAGATCGAGCCGATCCACGCCATCTGCGCGTACCTCCTCCACGAGAGGGACTGGGACAACCTGCTGCCCGCCGTGGACACGCTCAGCAACCGCGACAAGATCTCCTCGCCGCTCGTCGAGCACGAGGGACGCGTGTACTGGTGTGCCGAGCACATCGAGCACGACGCCTTCGCCCGGCACGTCCTGGACGTCACCGAGCTCGGCTACCACACCAAGCCGGTCGAGAAGATGTTCCTGCGCAACGCGCTGACCGGATACGCGGAGGCCGACGGCACCGTCCGGCTGGCCGGGCGCATCACCAACCCGCTCGGTGTGATCCCGCCCGACGCCCGGCTCTCCGCGCAGCTGGAGTTCTACGCCCGCCGTCCGGGCGTGCGCTTCCAGACCTTCCGCTTCCCCGTGGCCACCGTGCGCCACGAGGGCGAGGCCATCGCCTGGGAGGGCTCGGCCGACCTCACCAAGGGCCTGCGCCCGGTCGGCATCGTGGACGCGGTCTGGGATGTACGCCTCCACCTCGCCGTCGCCGGTGAGGGCGAAGGCGCGGGGACGGTCCGCACCACGACCCGGCTCACGGCCTCCGAGCCCGAGCTGGCCCAGGGGCACCTGCCCGTCCGGCCCCGCCTCACCCGGCTGGTCGCCGACCGCATCGAGCCCGAGGTCTCCTCCCGCGGCCACCTCTCCTTCCGGCTCGTCCCGGACAAGAAGGCCATCGAACTCGTCCAGCGCGGTGTGCAGGGCCCGACCGGGCGGCTCGCCAAGACCGGCTACCGCAAGGCCAAGGCGCTGCGCAAGGAACTCGCCTCCGGTGACACCAAGCTCCGCGTCTACCACGACGTGTTCAGCCGCCTGCCGGTCAAGAAGGGCCTCGTCGTCTTCGAGAGCCACCTGGGCCGGCAGTACAGCGACAGCCCCAAGGCCATCTACGAGGAGATGCGCCGCCAGGGCATCGAGTTCGAGGCCGTGTGGGCCTACGCGGACAGTCCCCAGGGCTTCCCGGAGGACGCCACCCTCGTACGCCGCTGGTCGCTGCCGTACCTCAAGGCGCTCGCGCAGGCCGAGTACTGGGTGGACAACCAGAGCTACCCGCTGAAGGTCGCCAAGCGGCCCGAGACGACGTACATCCAGACCTGGCACGGTTCGGCGCTCAAGCGGATGGGCTTCGACGAGCCGGAGTGGAAGCTCAAGTCCCGTGAGGAGCAGGCTGAGCAGCAGAGCACCCTCGACCGCTTCGACCGCTTCCTGATCCGCTCCGAGCACGACGTGCGCACTCTCGCGCGGGCGTTCCGGCTCCAGGAGCGGACGCTGCTGCGGGTGGGCTACCCGCGCAACGACGCGCTCGTCCAGGCCAAGCAGCGCGAGGAGGCCACCGGGCAGCGGGAGCGCGGCGCACTGGCGGCCGAGTTCGGCATCCCGGAGGACAAGCAGATCCTGCTGTACGCGCCGACCTTCCGGCAGCGCGGCGGCAAGCGCCGGTTCGAGCTGCCCTTCGACGTGGAACGCTTCGCCGACACCTTCGGCGACCGCTATGTCCTCCTGGTCCGCTCGCACTACCTCAACCACGTCGTGCTGCCGCCCTCCGTGCGCGGCCGGATCATCGACGTGACGGACTACCACGACATGACCCCCCTGCTGGCGCTCGCCGACGGTCTGATCACCGACTACTCGTCCGTGATGTTCGACTACTCCCTCCTCGACCGCCCGATGTTCTTCTTCACGTACGACTACGACGAGTACGTGCACGAGGGCCGCGGAACCTACTTCGACCTGCTGGAGAGGGCCCCCGGCCCGGTCGTCCGCACCGAGGACGAGCTGCACGCGGTCCTGGACTCGCTGGAGGAGCAGAAGGTGAAGTACGCGGCCCCGCGCGAGCGGTTCGTCGCCGACTTCGGCGAGTTCGACCAGGGCAACGCCGCGCAGAGCATCGTCGACCAGTTCTTCTCCCAGTGGAGGCGCGCGTGACCGCGTACAGCGAGCGGGACGTCTTCTTCGTCTCCAACAGCGTCGACGAGCTCGGCGGGGTGACCAGCTGGTCGCACCAGATGGCCCGGCTGTTCACCGAGCGCGGCCACCGCGTCCACGTCATCGGCATCACCGAGCCAGCGGTCGTCCAGGAGCTCGGCGAACTCCCGTACCCCACCACGACGTTGTACGACGTCCACCCGCCGCGCGTGGGCTCCGCGCGCGGCATCAAGGGGCGGCTCAACGTCACCGAGCGCAGGCTGCGTACTGAACGGGCCACCGGAATGCGCGAGCAGGCCGCCAAGCTGACCCGGCTGTTCCGGGCCGCGCGTCCCGGCGCCGTCGTGATCGTCACGCAGGTGTGGGCGATGGAGTGGGTGGAGCTCGCCGACACCACGGGCCTGACCGTCATCGGCATGAGCCACGAGTCCTTCGCGTACTCGAAGGCGACCTCGCGCTTCGGGCGGGTGCAGAAGCACTACAAGGACGTCGACCGGATGCTCGCGCTCACCCGCGAGGACGCCGACCTGTGGATCCGCCAGGGCCTCGACAACGCGTCCTTCATGCCGAACCCGATCCCCTTCATGCCCGAGGTGCCCTCGTCGCGCACCGAGAACGTCGTCGTCAGCGTCGGCCGGCTCTCGGACCAGAAGGGCATCGACATGCTCCTGGACACCTGGGCAGAGGTGGCGCCCCGCCATCCCGACTGGACCTTGCGGATCTTCGGCTCCGGCGAGGACGAGGAGATCCTCAAGAAGCAGTGCACCGCCCTCGGCCTCGACGACTCCGTCGAGTGGATGGGCCGTACCAGCGACGTGCCCGGCGCCCTGCGCGGCGGCTCCGTCTTCGTCCTGTCCTCCCGCGGCGAGGGCTTCCCCCTCGCCCTCATGGAGGCCATGGCGACCGCCCTGCCGTGTGCCGCCTTCGACTGCGCGCCCGGCGTGCACGAGATCATCCAGGACGGCGAGGACGGTCTCCTCGCGGCCCTGGGCAACACCGGCGAACTGGCCCGCCGCCTCGACACCCTGATGTCCGACAAGGACCTGCGCGACCGCGTGGGCGAGGCGGCTCGCGTCAACATCCAGCGCTACACGACGGACGAGATCGTCCGCAGGTGGGAAGACCTGTTCACCTTCTTGGAGAGGTGAGCGGAGGCGCCCCGAAGGGGCGCGGGGAACTGCGCGACCGGCCACGACGAACTCGCGGCCGGCATCGAGCAGTTCCCCGCACCCCCTGAGTCGCCCCTACTTCCCCGTGAACTTCTCGTACTCCGCGAGCACATCCTCCGTGGGCCCGTCCAGCCGAAGCTCCCCCCGCTCCAGCCAGAGCACGCGGTCGCACGTGTCCCGGATCGACTTGTTGTTGTGGCTCACCAGGAACACGGTGCCCGCGCTCTTGCGCAACTCCCGGATCCGCTCCTCGGAGCGCTTCTGGAAGGAGCGATCCCCCGTGGCGAGGGCCTCGTCGATCATCAGCACGTCGTGGTCCTTGGCCGCCGCGATGGAGAACCGCAGCCGCGCCGCCATCCCGGAGGAGTACGTCCGCATCGGGAGAGTGATGAAGTCGCCCTTCTCGTTGATGCCGGAGAAGTCGACGATCTCCTGGTAACGGTCCCTGACCTGCTCGCGGGACATGCCCATGGCGAGCCCGCCGAGGTAGACGTTCCGCTCACCCGTGAGGTCGCTCATCAGGGCCGCGTTGACGCCGAGCAGCGAGGGCTGGCCGTCGGTGTAGATCTTGCCGTTCTCCACGGGAAGGAGGCCGGCGACCGCCTTGAGCAGGGTGGACTTGCCCGAGCCGTTGGTGCCGATCAGCCCGATGGCCTCGCCGCGGTAGGCGGTGAAGGACACGTCCTTGACGGCGTGCACCTTGCGTACGCCCGCGGCCTTCTCGGTCTGCTTGCGCCGCAGCATGCGGTTGAGCGCGGCGGTGGCGCTGCCCCGCCCCGCGCCGGTGCCGTTGACCCGGTAGACGATGTCCACGTGGTCGGCGACGACGGTGGGGACGAGCGCGTCGGCGCTGCCGGCCGCGCCCTGGGGCCGCGCGTCCTGCGTGAGGGTGTCAGCCATGTCAGCCACGTCCGTACGTCTCCTCGGCCTTCCAGAAGTAGATGAAGCCGCCGACTCCGGCGAGCAGCGCCCAGCCGATCGCCAGCGCCCACACGTGGTGCGGCAGCTGGTGGGCGTGGAAGCTGTCGATCAGCGCGTAGCGCGTCAGGTCGATGTAGACGGCGGCCGGGTTGCTCTCCAGGGCGACCATCGCCCAGTGCGGCATGTGGCTGTGCTTGAGCGTCGAGGCGATGCTCCACATGACACCGGAGACGTACATCCAGGTGCGCAGCACGAACGGCATGAGCTGCGCGATGTCCGGCGTCTTGGCGCCCATGCGCGCCATGACCATCGCCACGCCCACGTTGAAGACGAACTGCAGCGTCAGGATGGGCACGACGAGCAGCCACGACGCGCTCACCGGGATGCCGAAGCAGAGCAGGATGACGACCAGCGCGGCCATCGAGAACAGCAGCTGCTGGAGCTGCTGGATGGCGTACGACACCGGCAGCGCGGCCCGCGGGAAGTGCAGGGCGCGGACCAGGCCGAGGCTGCCGGAGATCGCCCGGGTGCCCGCCATGATCGAGCTCTGTGTGAAGGTCCAGATGAAGACGCCGGTGACCAGGAACGGCACGAAGTCCGGCACGCCGTGCTTGGTGCCGAGCAGCACACCGAAGATGAAGTAGTAGACCGCCGCGTTCAGCAGCGGGTTCGCCACCTGCCAGACCTGGCCGAGCTTCGCCTGGCTGTACTGGGCGGTGAGCTTGGCGGTGGCGAAGGCGGTGATGAAGTGACGCCGTGCCCAGAGCTGGCGGACGTATTCCGGCAGCGTCGGGCGGGCGCCGCTGACGGTGAGGCCGTACCGGGCGGCGAGCGCCGCGGGATCGTCGGTGGGGGCAACCGACGTCGGCGGTGTGTGGAGGACCTGGCTCACATCCGCTGCTTTCGCTCGGGGGGTGGGATGCGCGGGCCGTCCTTGACGTTTCTTAACTGCCGCTTTGCCAGTTTCTTACGTCGGGACGGGACCGTATCGTCGCAACGCGAGACTAGGGCTTCTCGACGTCGGAACGCAACCGTTTCGTCGTAACGCCCTATGCTGGAGGGCATGACGACGAACGCCGACACCACGAGTGCCGCCGCGAATGCGGGGAGTGCTGCCGGGAAGGCCCCGCGTCGTAGGGCTCCGGCGGGGGCGGCCGTGCTGCGCGAGGACGTGACCGAGGCGATCCGGGCCGCCGTTTTCGAGGAGCTCGCGGCCGTCGGCTACGCCCGCATGTCCATCGAGGGCATCGCGCGCCGCGCGGGCGTCGGCAAGACGGCGGTGTACCGGCGATGGCGTTCGAAACTGCACCTGGTGCTCGACCTGGTCTCCGCCATCGCGGTCCAGGGACTGCCCGCCCCCGACACGGGCTCCTTGGAGGGCGACCTGCGCCTGCTGTACGAGGTCACCTCCCGCGCGCTGCGCCACCCCGTGGCGGGCCAGATCATCCCGGACCTCCAGGCGGAGGCGGCCCGCAACCCCGACATCGCGGAAGCCATGCAGAAGGCGCTGCGGGAAGGCCAGCAGGGAGTGGCGAGCGGGATCGTCGCGGCTGCGGCCGCGCGGGGCGAGGTGCGCGAGGGGATCGACCAGGAACTCGCGCTCGACCTCATGTCGGGCCCGCTGTACTGGCGGGCGGTGGTGGTCCGCGGGCCCAAGCTGCCGAAGGGGTACCTGGCGAGCCTGGCCCGGGCTACGGCGGCGGCGCTGCGGGCGCTGTGAGGGCGCCCGTCCGACGGGCGGACTCAGGCACCCGCTGAAAGGGGTCGGGCTCAGGCGCCCGCCGAAGGGGGGCCGGCTCAGGCGGCGTGCTGCCCCTGCTTGCGGCCCTTGAGAAGGGCGCTGCCCGCTCCGAGGGAGACGACTCCCATGCCGACCGCGGTCGCGACGCCCTGCGCGCCGTCGACGACGAACGGGGCGACCGCGGCGACGACGAGGTTGAACAGGAACAGGAACCAGAGGACCGGCTTCGACGACAGGAGCGCCTTCATGAGGATGTTTCCTTCCAACGGGGCCTGGGGCGGCCTGTTTTCCGAGGTCGACGGGGTGTTTCCCGTTGAGATCGACTCTGCCGTCGCCTGATCGCCGCCACGAGGGAGCGCCCTCCCGAACCCCTGGTGTAGTGGGCTACACCTCACCAGGTCACCTGTTCGCCCACGGTGGCTGCCGTTCGCCTAACCTGTGCCCATGCGAGAGACGGTGCGGCAGGCGGCGCGGGCCACGGCCGGCCTCGTCATGTCCGCCGCGCTGGCCTTCGGCACGATCCTCTTCATCACCGTGCTGCTGATCACGGCCACGCTGACGCTCGCGGTCGTCGGCGCCGGGCTGCTGCCCGAGACGGTGCTGCTGATACGGCGGATCGCCGGGGCCAAGCGGAACCTGGTGGCCCAGTGGACGGGCAAGGTGATCCCCGAGGCCTACCAGCCCATCGAGGGCCCGCTGCGGCAACGACTGCGCACGGCGGTCCGCGGCCCCGGCACACTCGGCGACTTCCGCTGGATGATCTGCCACTACGTCTACGGCTTCCTCGGACTGCTCACCGCCCCGCTGTGGCTGCTGGGTCTGCCCGTCGACGGCGTACGGCAGGGGCTGCTGGGCCGTTCCCCGCTCGTCCTGCCGCTGATCGGCCGGCTCGCGGACCTCGACGCCGCCTGGTCCACCGCCCTCCTCAAGCCCTCTCCGGAGGCGCTGCTCGCCGTCCGGATCGAGGAGCTGACCGAGACCCGGGCCGGTGCGATCGCCGCGCACGGCGCCGAACTGCGCCGCATCGAGCGCGACCTGCACGACGGCACGCAGGCCCGGCTGGTCTCCCTGTCGATGCGCATCGGCATCGCCAAGCGGGCCTACGAACGCGACCCGGAGACCGCGCTCAAACTTCTCGAGGACGCGCAGAGCCAGGCCGAGGAGGCGCTGACCGAGCTGCGCCACGTCGTCCGCGGCATCCACCCGCCGATCCTCACCGACCGGGGACTTGCCGGCGCCGTACGGGCGCTCGCCGCGAGCAGCGGGCTGGACGTCACCGTCGTCGTGGACGGCCTGGAGGACGGGGCGCAGAGCGGATCCCGGGCCCCGGCGGCGGTCGAGGCGGCGGCGTACTTCGTGGTCGCCGAGTCGCTGACGAACGCGGCCAAGCACAGCGGATCCGAGCGCGCCGAGGTGCGGCTGGTGCGCAAGCGCGGCGGGCTGAGCGTCCGGGTCGCCGACGAGGGGCAGGGTGGAGCCGGGGGCACCTCCCAGGCTTTCGGCTCTGGGGGAGAGGCGGGCGGCTCCGGGCTGCTCGGCATGCAGCGACGCGTGGCCGCGCTCGACGGGACCCTGCTGATGACCAGCCCCGTCGGGGGGCCGACCGTGATCGAGGTGGAGCTGCCGTGCGTGTGGTGACCGGGACAGTGGAGACGAGGCCGCCGTGCGTGTGGTGATCGCCGAGGACAACGCCCTCCTGCGGGAGGGGATGGTGCTGCTGCTGACCTCCGCCGGGCACGAGGTCGTGGGCGTCGCGGGCAGCGGCCCCGAGGTGCTGCCCGCCCTCCTCAAGCACCGGCCGGACGTCGCCGTGCTCGACGTCCGGATGCCGCCGGGCTTCCGTGACGAGGGCCTGCGCGCGGCCCTGGAGGCACGCAAGGAGATCCCCGGCCTGCCGGTGCTCGTGCTCTCCCAGTACGTCGAGGAGTCGTACGCCGCCGAACTGCTCGGGGGTGGTGCGAGCGGGGTCGGCTATCTGCTCAAGGACCGGGTGGGCCGGGTCGACGAGTTCCTCGACGCGCTCGACCGGGTCGCGACGGGCGGTACGGCTCTCGACCCCGAGGTGGTCACCGAGCTCCTCACCCGCCGTCGTGACGACCCGATCGACACGCTCACGCCCCGCGAGCGCGAGGTCCTGAAGCTGATGGCCGAAGGCCGCGACAACACGACCATCGCGAAGACGCTGGTCGTCACGGAACGCGCCGTCAGCAAGCACATCGGCAACGTCTTCCTGAAGCTGGGCCTGCCGCCGAGCGACAGCGGCCACCGCCGGGTACTCGCGGTACTGGCATACCTCAACAGGGACTCGTAAACCGCACCGGGCACCGGAAACCGCACCGGGCACCGGAATCCTGCCCATCCTGTGGACGGCTCCTGAGGGCGGGGCATGGGGTCAGTGTGGTGTGGGGGTGTCCGGGGCGCAGCCGCGGAGGGTGTGGGCGATGACGTGCTCCAGGTCCCTGTCCAGGGTTTCGCTGGGCAGGGTGACGCTGACCGCGAGCCGCGCGAAGCCGTTGAGGGTGCTGAAGATCGGGATGGCGATGGTCTCCAGGGGGCCTTCGCGGACCTCGCCCCTGCGCTGGGCCTCCGTGATGAGTTCCGCGACCAGGCCCCCCATGCTCTGGGAGGCCTTGACCAGGGCCTCGGACGCCTCCGGGTCGTGCTTGACGGCGAACATGAGGTCGAGGAGTTCCGCGTTGGCGGTGGCGAAGCCCACGTAGGTGCGGGCCAGGGCGCCGAGCCGGTCGGCGAAGGACTCGCCCGCGGTCTCCTGCGATGCGGTCAGGGTGGCCAGAAGCCGTTCGAAACCGGCCAGGGCCAGCGCGTCCAGCAGGGCCTGCTTGTCCTTGAAGTGCCGGCTCGGGGCCGCGTGACTGACGCCCAGGTCGCGGGCCAGTTCGCGCAGGGACAGGGCGCCGGGGCCCCTCTCCTGGAGTGTTTCCTCGGCGCGGGTCAGCAATGCGGCGCGCAGGTCTCCATGGTGGTAGCGGCGAGGGCGGGTCTGCATGCCCGACAGTCTATCCGGTATGTAACCGGCGACTACATTGTTGGCGCTGTCAGCTTTGTTGGCATCGTCATCATTGTTGTCGTTGACATCATTGTTGTCGGCGTCTACATTCGGGGCATGGCTACCAAGCACTCGGCTGACCAGAACAGCAAGTGGAACGCGGGCGGCATCGGTGACCAGCGCGGCCGCACGGCCGTGGTCACCGGCGCCAACAGCGGGCTCGGCATCGCCACCGTCGACGCCCTCGCCCGGGCCGGCGCCCATGTCGTCCTCGCGGTACGGGACCCGGAGCGCGGCGAGGCCGCCGCCCGCACCGTCAACGGAAGCGTCGAGGTGCGCCGACTGGACCTCGCGGACCTCGCGTCCGTGCGCGAGTTCGCCGCGTCCTGGCGGGGCGAACTCGATCTGCTGATCAACAACGCGGGCGTCATGAACATCCCCGAGGCCACCACGAAGGACGGCTTCGAGATGCAGTTCGGGACCAACCACCTGGGGCACTTCGCCCTGACGAACCTGCTGCTGCCGCACCTCACCGACCGGGTGGTCACCGTGTCCTCGGGGGCACACAAGGTGCCCGGCACCCCCCGCATCCACTTCGAGAACCTGAACCTGACCGGTGAGTACTCGCCCGTCGCCGCCTACAGCCAGTCCAAGCTCGCCAACCTGCTGTTCACCCTGGAACTCCAGAGCCGGCTGGCCGCCGCGGGGTCGTCCGTACGGGCCCTCGCCGCGCACCCCGGCTGGGCCGCCACCGGCCTCCAGGGCCGGGACGCCAGCGTGCTGCGGCGCACGCTGATGGCGGTGGGCAACCGGTTCATCGCTCAGGACAACAAGGCCGGGGCCCTGCCCACGCTGTACGCCGCGACGCAGGACCTGCCCGGCGCCAGCTATGTGGGACCCGATGGCTCGGCGAGATGCGCGGCGCGCCGACACTGGTCGGGCGCTCGGCCGCGGCCAGCGACCCGGTGTCCGCGGTCCGCCTGTGGGCGGCCTCCGAGGAACTGACCGGCGTCACCTTCCCCTGGCTGGAATCCGAGCAGAGCCAGGGCCGGACCCCGCAGACCGTCTCGGTCTAGGTCCTGACCGCCGGGCAAGACCTGGACCGACGGGACCTGGACCGACGGGACCCGGGCCGACGGGACCCGGGCCGACGGGACCCGGGCCGACGGGACCCGGGCCGACGGGACCCGGGCCGACGGGACCCGGGCCGACGGGCCCTACGAGCGCGCCGCGCCGGGGTGCAGCCGTACCCACCCCGCCCATGCCGACGTGATCATGTCCTGGACGTCGTACTTCGCCTTCCAGTCCAGTTCCACCGCGATGCGGTCGGCGGAGGCGACGACGCGCGCCGGGTCGCCGGGGCGGCGTGGTGTGGTCACCGCGGGACGGTCGTAGCCGGTGATCGCGTTGATCCGGTCGATCATCTCGCGGACCGAAACGCCTTCTCCGCGACCGATGTTGAGGGTCAGGTCACGCCCGGGCGAGGCCTCCAGGGCGCGGGCCGCGGCCACGTGCGCCTCCGCCAGGTCCACCACGTGGATGTAGTCCCGTACACACGTCCCGTCGGGCGTCGGGTAGTCGTCACCGAAGATGCGCGGCGGCGCGTCCTCGGTGAGCTTCTCGAAGACCATGGGGACGAGGTTGAAGACACCGACGTCGGCGAGTTCGGGGGTCGCCGCCCCCGCCACGTTGAAGTAGCGCAGCGACGCCGTGGACAGGCCCGTGGCGCGGCCCGTCGCACGGACCAGCCACTCGCCCGCCAGCTTCGTCTCGCCGTACGGGCTCATGGGTGCGCAGGGGGTCTCCTCCGTCACCAGGTTGACGTCCGGCATGCCGTAGACCGCGGCGGAGGAGGAGAACACGAAGGAGCCGACGGACGCCGCCGTCACCGCCTCCAGGAGAACCCGCAGGCCCTCGACGTTCTCGCGGTAGTAGTGCAGCGGGAGGTCGACGGACTCACCGACCTGCTTCTTCGCCGCGAGGTGGACCACGCCGGTGATCGCGTGTTCCTCGATCGTGCGGGCCAGCAGCTCGGCGTCCAGCGTCGAGCCGACCACCAGCGGCACGTCGGCGGGAACCCGCTCGGCGATGCCCGTGGACAGGTCGTCGTAGACCACGGCCTGCTCGCCCGCGTCCCGCATCGCGCGCACCACGTGCGCCCCGATGTAGCCGGCGCCGCCGGTGATCAGCCAGGTCATGAACGGTCGTCCCCTCGGGAGTGAGATCGGTGTGAGAGCGGTGTGAATCGGTGCGAGACCGGCGCTGTGAGATGTGAGAGCAGCGCCGGTGAGATCGCCGAGACGCTCGCGTATCAGTGAAGCAGGCGCTTGAGCCGACGGCGCAGCACGTCGGTCATTCCTTTCCATCCGGGCGCCAGGCGCAGCGCCAGCGCCCCCGCGTGGGTGCGGTACGGCTGCACCAGCAGGACGCCGTAGCGCAGGTTCGGGACCGCGCGGCGGCGCAGCAGGCCCCCGCCGCCGACCGCGTGCGCGGTGACGTCCCGGCTCGAACCGTCACGGTAGTGAACCCGCAGCCGCAGGTCCCAGGTGCCCGAGCCCAGGGCCGACAGGTCCACCGGCAGCTCGCCCGACCAGGTGTCCCGGTCCGCGTCCTGCGCCAGCTCGACCGGCAGGCTCAGCCCGATCCGCCCCTCGTCCCGGTGCACGAACTCCACGTCCGCCGAGGCCGGACCGGCCTCCGCGAGCCGTCCGTACAGGTCGTGCAGACGCAGCCGCAGCCGTGCCGCACGCGCCTGGGGACGCAGTTCCGCGTCGACCGCGGCGGGCAGCACGTGCGCGGGGCGTTCCAGGTAGTGGTCCAGCGTGACCTGGGGGAGGTCGTTCGACCAGACGGGCGTGCCGTCGGCGTCGCGGGCGTACGGCGGGCGCAACCGGGCCGGGCGGGCGGCGAGTTCCTTGAGGCGGGGCAGGTCGCGGGGCTCTTCGGAGGCGAGCACGACACGGGCGATCAGCCGGCCCGGGGCGGTCGGGTTGACGGTGAAGTCGCCGGCGTCGAACGTCGACAGGTACGTGCGCGTGAGCTCCCACCAGGCCCGCTGGTAGTCGGCGTCGCGCAGCTCCAACTCACGGGCGTACATGCGCAGTTCATGGTCGAGGAATTTGGCGTTGGCGGCCCGGGCGAGCTGCTTCTCACCGGCGCCGAGCAGGATCTCGTACGCCGTGTGGTGCGCCTTGGTGCGGGAGCGCCAGTTCTCGATGTCCGCGCGGTCTAGCGAGATCGACAACTGCTGGGCGCCGCGCCGCACATGCCACACGTACACCGTGTCGGGGATCAGTGCGATGCGCGGTCCGGCGGCCAGCACGCGCGCGGTGAACACGAAGTCCTCGTAGGGGTGACGGCCCTCGGGGAAACGGATCGCGTGTTCACGAAGGAAGTCGGTTCGGTACAGCTTGTTGACGCACAGCGTGTCGTGGACCAGACGGGGCCGCTGCGCCGGGTGGGGGATCAGCGCGGGCTTCGCGTACAGGTCGCGCTCCCAGGGGACCTCGCGGCCCGAGGGAAGTTCTCGGCGTACGCACAGACCCGCCGCGACCTCCGTGCGCTGTGCCCGCGCCGCTTCGAGCAGCGCGTCCACGGCGCCCGGCGGCAGCACGTCGTCGCTGTCCAGGAACATCACGTACGGGGCGGTGGCCGCGTCGATGCCGTCGTTGCGGGGGCTGCCGCAGCCGCCGCTGTTCTCGGAGCGGCGTATGACCTTCACGCGCGGCTCATCGGCGGCGAGGCGGTCGAGGAGGTCGGCGCTGCCGTCGGTCGAGCGGTCGTCGACGGCGAGCACCTCCCGGACGGCCGGGCCCTGAGCGAGTGCCGAACGCACCGCGTCCGTCACATGGTCGGCGTCGTTGTAACCGATGACGACGACACAGACCTGCGAGTGGTGAGGTTTCATAGGATCCACGGGCCGAGATCGTAGGGCTTGACAGTAATTTTCCGTTAAGAGGTACTTAGTGGCCGGTCCGGAAGACGACAGGAATCGGGTGGGGGTTCCTTTCCTGCGCGTCGTTTTTCGGCCCATCCACCACGAGCACGGGAAGTCCGGAGTGCCAGAGCCGGGTGAAGGACAGCACCGCCGCGGCCGTCAGCAGACCGTTGCGGATGAGCATGAGCAAACAGCCCGTCCATGTGCTGTCGATGACCTCCCCGTACAGGGCAGGGTAGGCCACGGAGCTGACCGCCGTCGCCACGACGACGAGCGCAGCCACCGGGCGCTGTGTGGTGTGCCGCGAGGTCAGGCACACGGCGGCCAGACCGAGCAGCCACACCATGTACTGGGGACTGATCACCCGGCTCGTCACCGTGAACATCAGTACGGCGGCGAACGCGGCGTCGTACGGGGTCGCCGCAGTCCAGTGCCGTGCGCGCACCCGCCACAGCAGCAGGAGTGCGAAGGAGACGGCCGTCAGGGCGAGCGAGAGGGTCGCGACGGTCTGGACGTAGGGGCCCACGAACTCCATCGCGCCGTATTGGTAGCGCACGCGGCCCGGCCAGCCCGCGTGGCGTGCGAAGCCGAGCACCGTGCCGCCGAGCGACTCGATCTGCACGCCCCGGCCGCCCTGCTGGCGCAGGAAGTCGAAGGGGTCGCTGAAGGCCGTCGCGAGGACGGCGAGCAGGGTGACCGCCGTGAGCGCCGCCGCCGTCAAGGCCTCCCGGGTCGTACGGCCCCGGGGCGTGCCGATGAGAGCGAGGGCGGGCCAGACCTTCACCAGGGCGCCGAGCGCGGCGAACGCGCCGCCCGTGCGCGGGGAGCGCTTCAGCGTCAGCAGGGAGACGACGGCGAGCGCCGTGACCTGTACGTCGTAGCGGGCGAGCGGGATGTGCAGCAGCAAGGGCAGGCCCAGCGTCCACAGTGCCGCGCCGCGCAGGCTGCGGCCGGGTCTGCTGCCCGCGCGCGCCAGGGCCAGCACGATCACGGCGTCCGCGACGAGCGTCAGGGCCACGAAGGCGTGCAGGTACGTCAGGCCCGGCAGCAGCCCGGGCGAGAGCAGTACGGGGCCCGCGCCCGGCGGGTACTGCCACAGCCGGTCGCCCGCCGGATAGGCGCCGTGCGACAGGGTCTCGTACCAGCGGAAGTAGAGGTGACTCACCTCGCGGGAGACCCCGCCGCCGCCCAGCACGGAGAGGCCGTCGTGCGCGAGCAGCCACAGCATCAGGGCGCGGGTCGCCACCCAGGCGGCGGCGAGGGGGAACAGGCGGGATCGGCCTCGGGGGCTCAGGTATGCGCTCATCAAGGCCGGATCGTAAGCTCTCGGATGCCTCAAGGGGGCCGGTATGCCATCAAGAGCTAACGAAGGTTAGTTAATAGTAAGAATCTGGACATGGGGGGTAAGGGTGTTGATGAAACGGTCCGGCGTCGGCCGTCGGGAGGCTTGGGAGGTCTCGGCCGAGCCCGTGGCGCGGGTTGTCGCCGTGGTGCTGCCCGTGGTCGTCATGCTCACGCTCGGGCTCTGGAGGCTCGACCGCGGGGGCATGTGGCGCGACGAGGCGGCCACCTATCAGGTCGCGAGGCGCTCGGTTCCGCAGATCTGGCATCTGTTGCACCACGTCGACGCGGTGCACGGTCTGTACTACCTCTTCATGCATCTCGTCCTCGTCCCCGCCCCCAGCGAGGTCGCTCTGCGCCTGCCCTCGGTCGTCGGCGCCGCCGCGACCGCGGGTCTCGTCGCCGCCCTCGGGATCCGCCTGTGCAACCCTCGCGTCGGCCTCTGGGCGGGACTGCTGTACGCGGTCACCCCCCTGGCCGGGCACTTCGCCCAGGAGGGCCGCTCGTACGCCCTGGTCGCGGCCGGGGCGACGGCGGCGACCCTGCTCCTCGTGAGGGCCCTCAGCGGGGACAGGGGCTGGTGGGCGTACGGCGTGACCGTCGCCGTCACCTGCCTGCTGCACGAGTTCGCCGTACTTCTCCTGCTCGCGCACGGCACGACCCTGGCGCTGACGCGGATGCCGTGGCGGGTGTGGTGGCGATGGGGTGTCGCGGCGGGGGCCACACTGCTCGTCCTGTCGCCGCTCGTGCTCGTCTCCCACCGGCAATCGGCGCAGGTGGCATGGCTGGCGGTGCCGAACCGCAAGAGCGTGGACGACCTGATGCACGCGTTCCTCAGCCAGGCCCAACTGGTGTTCGTACCCTACGTGTTCCTGATCGCACTCGCCCTGTGGCGCCCGTTCCCGCGGCGCGGCGAGGTGAACCTCGTGTCGGTCGCCCTGCCGCTGCTGCTGGTCCCGCCGGCGGTCCTGATCGCGGTCTCCCGCTTCCGGCCGCTGTACGACGAGCGGTATGTGCTGTACGCGCTGGCGGGGGCGCCGCTGCTGGCGGCGGCGGGGGCGGAGCGGCTGACCGGATGGGTGTCGCGGCTGCCGAGCGCCGCGGCTCCCCGCCTCGTCGCCCTAGCCGGTGTCCTCGCCATCTCCCTCGTCCTCGCCGTCCAGTTCCCCCTGCTCCGCAAGGACCGCGACCCCGCCCGCCGTCCCGACAACCTGGCCGCCGTCTCCGCCGCCGCCGGTCGTGAACTGCGGCCCGGCGATCCGGTGTTGTACCTGCCGTCGCTCACACGTCGCTCGGCGCTGGCCTATCCGGCGGGCTTCCGCGGGGTGCGCGACGTCGCCCTGAAGACGTCCGCCACAGCGTCCGGGACGCTGTACGGGACGGAGGTGGGCCCGCGCGAACTGCGCAGCCGGCTCGACCGGCTCGACCGGGTGTGGCTGATCTGCGAACCGTTCGTGTTCCGGCCGCACTGGCATCCGGACACCTCGGTCGCGACCGAGGACACCAAACGCGCCGTACTCGCCGGGGAATTCACCCTGCGCGAGCAGATCGTCCGCAGGGGCGTCACCCTTCGCCTGTACGTACGCCACCGCTAGGCCCTGTCGTCACATTCCCGTCTGCCCCGCGACGCCATGCACGCGCCCCCAAGTTCTCGGCTTCGCTCGAACAGGGAGGGACCCCCTTCACCACACCAGGCACAGACCCAAGTACGTCCAGTACGAGGGCCTGTGCCCGGCACGCCGAGAGCACGCTCCCCCAAGCTCTCGACTCCGCTAGAGCAGGGGGGACCCCCATGACGCCGCAGGACCCGCCCTCCGGGCGGACGACGGGAATGTGACGACAGGACCTAGGCCCTGTCCGGCGGATCGGACCCTAGGAGACGTCCGCGCCGGCCGCGTCCAGGGTCGCGGGGTCGAGTGCCGCCGCGTCCAGCGCCGCCGTGAGCCGGTCGAGCCGCGCTTGCAGCTCCCGGATCTCCTCGAGGTTCGCGCCCGTCGCCGCGGCGATCCGGCGCGGCACGAGCAGCGCACGCTCGCGCAGGGCCGTGCCCTCGTCCGTGAGGTGGACGTGCACGGAGCGCTCGTCCACCGCGCTGCGCTCCCGCCGCACCAGACCGGCCGTCTCCAGCCGCTTGAGCAGCGGGGACAGCGTCCCGGAGTCGAGCCGCAGATGTTCGCCGACCTTCTTCACGGGCAGCTCGCCGTGTTCCCACAGCACCAGCATCACCAGGTACTGGGGGTAGGTGAGCCCGAGGTCCTTGAGGATCACCCGGTAGACGCCCCCGAAGGCGCGCGAGGCGGCGTTCAGGGAGAAGCAGATCTGCTGGTCGAGACGGAGGTAGTCCCCGTCGGACGGGGCCTGGGGGCTCGGGGTCGGCATGGCGGTCATGACTCCAGGATAGCTCTTGCCCGCCATTAAGTTGTGCGCAATTGAATTGCGTGCTCTAATTGAGGCCGTGAGGCGGTCGGACCGGCCGCCCCGGCAAGAACTTGACTTGAGAGGGATGGTCTCCATGGACGCGCTCTACACCGCTGTCGCCACCGCCACCCACGGCCGCGAGGGCCGCGCCGTCAGCTCCGACGGCAAGCTCGACCTCCAGCTGGCCATCCCGGTGGAGATGGGCGGCAGTGGCCAGGGCACCAACCCCGAGCAGCTGTTCGCCGCCGGCTACGCCGCCTGTTTCGCCAGCGCCCTCGGCCTCGTCGGCCGCGCCGCGAAGGTCGACGTCAGCGAGGCCGCGGTGACCGGTGAGGTCGGCATCGGCAAGCAGGGCGAGGGCTTCGGCCTGGCCGTCACGCTCCGCGTCGAGCTCCCCGACTCCGTGGACGAGGCCACCGGCCGAAAGCTGGTCGAGCAGGCCCACCAGGTCTGCCCCTACTCCAACGCCACCCGCGGCAACATCCCGGTCGAGCTCGTCATCGAGTAGTTCGGGCGAGTTCCGTTGAGGTCGTGAAACGCGCCCTGCGCCCCGTGCCCCTTCAGGGGTGCGGGGAACTGCGCGTTCGCCCCTTACTGCCCGCAGTCTCCGAACACCCCTTCACGCACGCCCCCACCCGAGCCAGCACCTCGCCGGTCTGAGAACTCCAGGCCACCACCGTCGCCTCCTCCGGCACCCGACGCTCCCGGGTCAGCAACAGCCACCGCACGTGATACCGCCGCACCACCGCGGAGCGCCCGGCGCGCGTCGACGCGGGGTCGAGATAGCCCCGGACGGCCGTGAGCCGCCGTACCCGCTCCCGTTCGTCCAGTCCCGCGTCCGGCCACACGGGCGCGGCCAGGTTCGGGCCGTAGCCCGGGATCAGACGGGCGGCGTAGTACCCGTCGGCGATCACCACCTCGCCGGGCTTGATGTGCCGCGCCGCCCAGTCGTACGAGGGCCAGCGCGGCGGCTGGTCGAAACTCACCGGATCGAGTGAACGCGGTACGACGGCACCGGCCTGCACCGTGAGGAAACCGACGCAGGCGCCGACGGCCGCCACCACGCCCAGCGCCCGCCGCCACACCGGCCATGGCCGCGCCGCCGCCAGTTCGATCGCGAGCGCGAACTGCGGTGCCACGAGCGCGAGTCCCAGGATCCGGCCGTAGGTGTAGTGCCCGCTGACCCAGCCGTACGCCACCGCCAGGCAGTCCAGCGCGAACATCAGCACCAGTGGGTCCCGCCAGGAGCGCCGCGCGCGCAGCCACAGTGCCGGTACCCCGATCAGCGCCAGCCAGAAGTGCCCGGGCACCCCCGCGTACAGCCGCCGGTGCATCGCGTCCATGCTGTGGTCCCCGGGCAGAGTGAGGACGTCGAAGTACGGCCAGAGGTGGGCTGTCAGCAGCGCCGCCGCCCCCGTGATCGCCCACCGGGCCGCCACGGCGGCGCGCCATCCCCGCTGCCACCCGGCCACGAACGCCACCGCCCCGAGCGCCGCCGCCGACGCGGTGATCGGATGGACGAGCAGGATCAGCCCGTAGAGGACGCCGAGCCCCTTGTACCCGGACAGGCTCCGCAGCCCGCTCGGGCCGACGTACCGGACCGGGCCGCCGATCCCTCCCGCGAGCGTGCCCGTGAGCGCCCAGGCCCAGAAGGTGAGTCCGATGGCGAACGTCGACGGATAGCCGAGGTTCCCCGTCATCGACATCAGCCCGAGGTAGCCGCTCGACCAGGCCTGCTCGGTACCCCACAGCAGCACCATCGCGAGCAGCGCGCACACCGGGGCCCAGGGGCGGCGGGGCGCCAGGACGCGGACGAAGCGGCCGATCCCCGTCAGCAGCACCAGCAGGTTCAGCGGCACCGAGAGCCGGACCACCTCCCAGCCCGCGAGGCCCGTCAGCCGGGCGAAGGCGCCCTGCGCCACGGTGTACGGCGAGTAGAAGGGGCTGCCCTCGCCCGGCAGGTCCGCCGTCGGATGGGCCGGATGCAGGAGGTTCGCCCTGAGGCGCTCGACGACCGCCGCGTGCTGGCCGAAGTCGCAGCACATCGGCACCCGCCAGGAGGCGAGGCACAGCACCAGCCAGAACAGTCCGCCGAAGACCTGATAGGGCGTGGGGTGCCAGGGGGCGCCGTGCAGCGCGGTCGCGCTGCGGGCGGTCCGCCGGACGAGGAGATCGCCCTCGGTCTGAGCTGTTCGGGTCATTTGTCGTATATGCCCACCGAAGCCAACGGCTTTGCCGAACTTCACCTCATCGAGCGACTCCGGCGTCCATCCCGGCGTCCATCCCTGCGTCCCTTGCGGTGTTGAGCCCCGCGTCCGCCCGAAGAGGGCCCGGCACCGTGTCGAGACCCCGCACCCGCGGCCGTACGACCTGTTCCAGCAGCAGCGGAAGTCCCACCACCGGCAGCACCCACGCCAGCACGATCAGCCGGTCGCCGTAGATGTTGATGTCGGGGTGTGCGGCCTGGTTGAGGACGCCGGTGAGCGCGCCCGCGACCAGGAACACCCCGAAGGCCGGACGCTGCCGCAGCGCGCCCCAGGCCCCGGCCAGCAGGGCCGTCAGGAAGAACGGCTCCCAGAGCGCGCGGCGCAGCCACTCCACCCAGAAGTTGACCTCCAGGTCCAGGAACTCCGGCCATGGGCGGCTGCGGTCGGGCCGGGAGAAGTGGGCCGTGAGCAGGTCCTGGAGGGACTCCGACTCGGACGGGTAGCCCAGCACCTTCGCCGCGAGCAGGGTGACGGCCACCCCGCAGGCCGCCACCACCCCCACCTCTCGCAGCGGCCGCGCGAGCCTGCGCAGCGGTTGCCGGACCCCTCCGCGCCGGATGCCGAGCACCGCACAGGCGCCCGCCAGGCACAGCCCGAGGAACAGGGCCTGCGAGTGCTTGACGGCGAAGAGCGCGGCCAGGGACCCGCCGACCAGCGCGGTCGCGGCCCGCGTCCGGCCCTCCAGAGCGAGTGCGCAGCCCCACAGCGCGGCCAGTGTCAGGGTCAGCAGCAGGCCCTCCGTCATGGGCCGCATGGCGGTCGTGCCGCACGGCAGGACGTAGAAGAGGGCCTGTCCGGTCAGCGCCGCGACGGCGGGGGCGCGCAGGGTGCGCAGCACCAGGAAGGCGAGTACGCCCCCGGTGACCGTGATGAGGACACTCGACGTCCACAGGCCCCACTTCACACCGAGGACGGTGATGAACGGGACCAGGAAGACCGGGTAGCCGGGGCGCGCCTCGAAGATCCGCATGAACCGCGGCGGTATGAACGGCACGGTGTGGCCCGCCGTCTGACCGGCGCTCAGCCGTTTCGAAACCCACCCCCACTGGTCGCGTCGGCACTCCTCGACGACCTGCCCGGCCGGGCTCGGCTCGCGGAAGTGGACGACGTTGACGCTCTGGTCGCGGCGCGCGATGGACGCCCGGCCGGCGCAGGCGTAGTCGATGGTGGCCGCGGCCGCCTCGTGCTTGCTCGTGCCGCGCAGACTCAAGGCGTACGAGAGGTAGTTCTTGGTGTCGGGGGTGTCGCGGCCGGTGACGTTCGCGAGCTGGAGCAGGGCGAACACGGCGGCCAGGACGACCACCCAGAACCGGGGCGGTCGCGGCTTCGCGAACGGGCCGAGGACGGTCATGAGGGCGCTCACGACGACGTGAGGACGTCGCGTCCCGCCTGCGCGGGCACCACCGCCACCGACACCGGGTGCTCGACGCGCTCGCCGAGCATCAGCGTCCGTACCACCCGCTCGGCCGCCCGCCCGTCGTCGAACGCGCAGAACCGCGCCCGGAACCCGGCCCGCAGCCGTGCCGACTCCTCGTCCCGCCAGGACCCGGACGCGAACATCCACGCCAACTCCCGGTAGGAGCCGGCCACATGGCCCGGCGCGTCGGCCGTGATGTCGAAATACGCGCCCCGGCTCGCGGCGTACGCCCCCCAGTCGTCCGCGTGGATCACGATCGGCCGGTCCAGGTTGGCGTAGTCGAACATCAGGGCCGAGTAGTCCGTGACCAGCACGTCGGAGGCGAGCATGAGGTCCTCGACGTGCGGCTCGTCGGTCGCGTCGAGCACGACCCCGCGCCGGTGCAGCTCGGACAGGCCCATCCCGCGCGAGGGGCCGTCCGTGAGCGAGGGGTGCAGCCGTACGAGGAGGGTGTGGCCCTCGCCGAGGTCGTCGGCGAACCTGGCGAGGTCGATCCGGTCGACGAGCCCGCCGCGGACGTAGTCGCGGCGCGTCGGTGCGTACAGCACCACCTGGTGGCCGGCCGGGATGCCGAGGCGGGCGCGGACGGCCGCACCGTCCTCGGGCCGGGCCCGTACGAGGACGTCGTTGCGGGGGCTGCCGGTGCGCAGCGAGGTGAAGTGGCAGGGATAGGCGCGGTCCCAGACCAGTTCGGAGTGGCGGTTGGCGACCAGGCTGTAGTCCCAGCGGTCGGCGCGGCGCAGCATCTGCGGCACGTCGAAGCCGTGCCGGGCGCCGGGCTTGTCGCGCAGGTCGGCTCCCATGTACTTCAGCGGGGTGCCCTGGTGGGTGTGCACATGGACGCTGCCCGCGCGCTTGACCAGGGTGCCGGGCCAGTTGACGTTGTTGATCAGATAGGTGGCGCGGGCGGTGACCCGGCGGTAGCCGAGCGAGTCCGGCAGGACGTACTCGACGCCGGGCGGCAGCAGCGGCACCTGGTCCTCGCGCACCACCCACACCCCCCGCACGTGCGGGGCGAGTTCGCGCGCCGCGTGATGGATCGCGCCCGGGTCGCCGAGCACCCCGCGGTGCGAGAACGCCGAGTACACCGCGAGGTCCGGGTCCAACGGCCGGTGCTCGTACGCCGCGGACCAGCCGCTCTTGACCCGGGTGGCCGCCGCCCTGCGCACCTGGAGCCTGCGCCGCCCGAGTTCCGCGCCGAGCCGGCCGGACTGGCGCCGGGCGAGGTAGGTCACGTAACCGCCCTGAAGGACGCGCAGTTCGGGTGGCACCGGGCCACCGCCGTTGTGCTTGCGTAAGAGGGCGGCCGTACGCCGGAAGAACTCGCCCTTGTCGGACGCGGGCAGCCGGTCCGGCTTGGCGAGGATGTCCAGACAGTGCTCGCCCATCTTGCGGTGCAGGAACGGGCGCCAGCTCGACAGCTGCGGGCGGGAGTCGACGAAGGCGAAGACCCGCTCGTACTGGTCGTGGATGTCGAAGTGCTTGCGGCTGGTGGTGGACAGGATGTTGCCCTGGCGGCGCTGCCGGTAGTTCAGGCAGATCCGGTCCAGGGTGGCGATCCGCTCCGCGCTGAGCAGGACCGGGAAGGTCCAGGGGGTGTCCTCGTAGTAGCCGGGCGGGAAGGTGAAGCCCTCCCGCTCGACGAACGCGCGGCGGTAGACCTTGTTCCACACGACCATCAACAGGTCGAGGATCTCCGGGTGTTCGGCGGCCGTGAAGCAGCCGTCGCCGCCCTCGGCCAGCACCTGCGCGAGGACGTTGCGGCGCGTACCGCCCCACCAGTAGGTGCGCGCGTAGTCGAAGACCAGCACATCGGGGTCGGCCGTCTCGTCGAGGCGGTCGGCCATGGCGCGCAGGGCGCCCGGCGTGAGGGTGTCGTCGCTGTCGAGGAAGAAGAGGAAGTCCCCCGTCGCATACGGCATTCCGGCGTTGCGGGCGCGGCCGAGGCCCACGTTCCGCGGCAGGTGCAGCACCCGCAGGCGCGGTTCGCGGGCCGCGTACTCGTCGAGGATCGCGCCGCAGCCGTCCGGCGAGCAGTCGTCGACCGCGATCACCTCGATGTCGGTGTACGACTGGTCCAGGACCGAGTCGAGGCACTCGCGCAGAAAGCCCTGCACCTTGAAGACGGGGACGATGACGCTGAAGCGGGGCACGTCAGCTCCTTACGAGGGTGGACGCGGCGGGGGCCGGAAGGCGCTCGGCGAGGGGGATCACCGGGGGGATCGCCTCGGGCGGCCGGCCCAGCAGCACCCTGCGGACGACCCGCTCGGCCGCCTGCCCGTCGTCGAACTGGCAGAAGCGCTCACGGAACGCGGCCCGCAGGGCCCGCGAGGAGTCGTCCGCGTAGGAGCGGTCACGGAAGGCCCCCGCGAGCTCCCCCGGGGTGCGCACCACCGGGCCCGGCGGTGCCTCCATCAGGTCGAAGTAGACGCCCCGCGTCTCCCGGTAGACCTCCCAGTCGTCCGCGTACACGACGATCGGGCGGTCGAGGTTGGCGTAGTCGAACATGATCGACGAGTAGTCCGTGATCAGCGTGTCGGCGGCCAGACAGACGTCCTCCGAGGACCGGTGCCGGGTCACGTCGATGATCCGGCCGCTGCTTGTGCCCCTGCCCTCGTCGTAGAAGTAGTGGGCGCGCAGGAGCACGACGAACTCGTCGCCGATCTCCTCGCAGAAGGCCTCCAGGTCGAGCCGGGACTCGAAGCCGGTGCTGTAGTCGCGGTGTGTGGGCGCGTAGAGGAGGGCGGTCCTGCCCTCGGGGACGCCCAGCCGGGCGCGGACGCGGGCCACGTCCTCGGCGGTCGACGTGTAGTAGACGTCGTTGCGCGGATAGCCGTACTCCAGGGCCTCGTACGTGCCGGGGAAGGCCCGCTCCCACATCTGGGTGGAGTGCCGGTTGGAGGAGAGGTTGTAGTCCCAGCGGTCCATCCGGGCCAGCAGCTTGGCGAAGCTGCCGGTCGCGGCGGCCACGATCGGATACGTCGACTGGTCGACGCCCATCGTCTTCAGTGGCGTGCCGTGCTGGGTCTGCAGGTGCACGCTGCCGGGCCGCTTGACGACACCGTCCGCGAAGTTCGCGTTGTTGACCAGGTACTTGGCACGGGCCAGCACCTCCCAGGCGCGCGGGCTGCCGATCACCGCGTACTCCAGACCGTCCGGGACCTGGTCCACCGCGTCGGCCTCGACCAGGAACACCGAGCGCAGATGCGGGGCGAGTTCGAGGGCCTTGACGTGGATCGCGGCCGGGCTGCAGGCGTAACCGCGGCCCCAGTAGGCGCAGTACACGACGAGGTTCTCGTCGAGGGGGAGGCGCAGTTGCGCGGCGTACCGCGCGCGGGCGCTCAGCCGTCGGGGACACGGCAGCTTCCCCCAGGCTCTCGACTTCGCTCGACCAGGGGGGACCGCCATCCTCGCCCTCGTCATCCGCCGGCTGACACCGCGCAGCGCGCGGAACGCGCTGTACGCCCCGGCCGCCAGGAGCCGGTACTGCACTCCGATGCGGCCCGGCGGCGGCCGGAACCCGGCGGGCCGGTGGCGCCGGTAGAGGCGGCCCGCACGCCGGAAGAAGGCCCGGCGCCGGTGCAGCGGAAGCCGCTTCGGATGGGCGGCCGACTTCAGCACCGCCGCGAAGAGGTCACCGAACAGCGCCCGCGACCGCTCCACGGACAGCTCCTCCTCGGCCGCCCGGCTCAGCACCAGGTCGACCTGGTCGAGGAGCTGGAACTGGTGCTCGCCGGGCGTGTTCAAGCGGCTGCCCTGCCGCCGCAGCCGGTGCCGTACGACGACCTGGCGCAGCACCGCCACCCGCCCGGCGACGACCGTCACCAGGCCGCCCCAGCCGAGATCCGTGAAGTGCCCCGGGGGAAAGGCGAGGCGCCACTCCCGCAGGAACGCCCGGCGGTAGGCCGCGCTCCACGCGGGAAGGCCCGCCCCGGTCAGCCGCGGTGCCCGGTCCGGGGTGAACACCCCCTCCGGGGTCTTCGGGAGCGGCGGTGTGCTGGTCTCGACGTCCCACCAGTGGACGCGTTCGTGCCCGAAGTAGAGGACGTCCACCTCCTCGGGCCACTCCTGGAGTCTGTGGTCCAGGGCGGCCAGCGCGCCCGGCACCAGGACGTCGTCGCCGTCGAGGAAGAGCAGATACGTGCCGCCCGCCGCCCCGGTCCCGGTGTTGCGTGCCCCGCTCAGTCCGTCCGCGGGCGGCGAGTGGACCGGGGCGACCCGGGAGTCCCGCGCGGCGTACCCGGCGGCGACCTCGCCCGCCGGGGAGTCCGGCCCGTCGCAGACCGGGATCAGCTCGAAGTCGCCGAAGGACTGGTCGAGGACCGAGTCCAGTGCGAGGGCCAGCCGCCCGGCGACTCCATGAGTGGGGACGATGATGCTGAAGCGGGGCATTCTGCTCTTTCTCTGCTTACTTCTCTGGTTGTTTCTCGGGCTACTGCTGGGGTGCCGGTGGGTGTCAGCGCCCGGGCCGCCCGGCGGGGCGCCAGGTGACGGGTCTCGTCGGTGTGGGCCGGGAGGGGCTGGAGGGCATGCCTGCTCCGGTTCAGAGGGTCTCGGCGACGGTGACGGGGGTGGCGGGCGCGGGCACGGTGGCCAGGGGAGTCCGGGTGCGGGCGGCGGCCGACGGGACCGGGTGGCGCTGCGCGGGCGGCAGCACCCGCGGCCGCCCGGCGCTTTGGCCCAGCACGACATGGCGTACGACCCGTTCGGCGGCGCGCCCGTCCTCGTACGGGCAGAACCGCTCGCGGAACGCGGTCCGCAGCTGGGTCGAGCGGGAGCCGCGCCAGTGGCCGGTCGCGAAGATGTCGATCAGCTCGTCCTCGCTGCGCGCGACCGCTCCAGGCGGGAAGTCCCGCAGGTCGAAGTAGGTGCCCCGGGAGGCCTGGTACGCCTCCCAGTCGTCCGCGTGGATCACGATCGGCCGGTCCAGGACCGCGTAGTCGAACATCAGGGAGGAGTAGTCGGTGACCAGCGCGTCCGAGGCCAGGCAGAGGTTCTCGATGCTCGGGTGGTCGGAGACGTCGATGAGCCGGGCCCCGGAACGGTTGCTCAGCGCCGCGGCGTACGAGTGGTGGGCGCGGGTCAGGACGACGAACCGGGGGCCGAGCCGGCGCAGGACGCGCTCCAGGTCGAGGGCGAGGCGCTGGGTGCGGCGGTAGTCGCGGTAGGTCGGCGCGTACAGGACGGCGACCGTGCCCTCGGGGATGCCGAGGGACTGGCGCAGCCGGGTGACGTCCGTCGAGGTCGCCCGCTGGAACACGTCGTTGCGGGGGAGGCCGTACTCCAGTGTCGTGTACGCGGCGGGGAAGACGCGCTCCCAGATCAGGGTGGAGTGGCGGTTGCCCGACAGGCAGTAGTCCCACTTGTCTGCGCTGCGCAGCAGCTCGGCGAAGTCGGTGTCACGTGCGGCCGCCGGGCGGTCCTGGAGGTCGAGGCCCATGTACTTGAGCGGGGTGCCGTGCTGGGTCTGGATCATGATCTGGCCGGGGCGCTTGACCAGCCGGCGGTCGAAGTTGACGTTGTTGACGAGGTACTTGGAGCGGGCGAGCGCCGTCCAGTACGCCGTCGTACCGGGCCGCAGGCGGCGCGTCGAGGCCGGGATCGTGTGGTGGTGCTCGGGGTGCGCGATCCACGCCGTACGGATGTGCGGGGCGAGCTCGCGGAACGCGGACTCCAGGGCGCCCGGGTTGCAGCCGTGGCCGCGCCCCCAGTAGCTGGAGAAGACCGCTCGGTCGGCGCGCAGCGGCAGGCGGAGCTGGACGCGGTAGTGGAACTGGAGGGCGCCGCCGCGGACCTTGCGCAGCAGTCCCTTGACGCCGCGCAGGGCCTTCTTGTGGGTACTCGTGGCCAGGCCGAGCAGGCGGTACGTGCGGTGGTTGCCGAGCCGGACCAGGGCGTGCCGCAGGCGGGTGCGGGGGCGGACGGGGGCGCCCGGGGCGCGGTAACGGCGGTAGTGGGTGCGGGCCTTGCGCAGGAACTCGGCGCGGGTGCCGCGCGGCAGCCGGCCCCGCTTGGTGAACACCGTGGAGAGGTGGTCGACCATGCGGCGGAACAGGACCGGACGCCAGCGTGCCAGCTCCGGGTGCGCGTCGAGATGCGCGAAGACACGGTCGTACTGCTCGAAGATGTCGAAGTGCCCCCGGCTGCTGGTGCTGAGGATGTTGCCCTGTCGGCGCTGGCGGTAGTGCACACAGACCCGGTCGAGGGTGGCGATCGTCTCGGCGGAGATCAGCGCCGGGTAGGTCCAGGGGGTGTCCTCGTAGTAGCCGGGCGGGAAGGACAGGCCCTCGCGCTCGACGAACTCCCTTCGGTACGCCTTGTTCCACACCACCATCAGGACCCTGAGCAGCCCCGGCCGGTCGTCGAGCCGGAAGGGCGCGGGGCCTCGCTCGCTGAGCTGCTCCGCGAAGTGGTTGCGGACGATGTCCCCGTTCCAGTAGGTGCGCGCGTAGTCGTAGACCAGGACGTCCGGTTCGGCGGTCTCCTTCAGCCGGTCGGCGATCGCGCGCAGGGAGTCCGGGGTGAGGGTGTCGTCGCCGTCAAGGAAGATCAGGTAGTCGCCGGTGGCGTGTTCGAGCCCCGCGTTGCGGGCGCGGCCGAGGCCCACGTTCCCCGGCAGGCGGACGGGGCGGACCCGGGAGTCGCGGGCGGCGAACTCGTCGATGATCGCGCCGCAGGCGTCGGGCGAGCAGTCGTCGACGGCGATCAGTTCGAGGTCCGGATAGGACTGCTCCAGCACGGATTCGAGGCATTCGTGCAGGTACGCCTGAACCTTGTACGCGGGGACGATGACACTGAACCTGGGCAAGGGACATCCATGGGTCGGCGCGGGCATACTGCCCGGCAACGGCCGAAGGAGTGACTTGGTTACGCCAGATGTGGCATACGGGGGATTCCGGGTGAACACCGAGGGGCGAGCCGGTGTCCGGATCGCCCCTCGGTGTGGTTATTTGTCCGGCTACTTCACCGCGCCCGCCATCACCCCGGACACGAACTGACGTTGGAACGCGAAGAACACGGCCAGCGGGATGACCATCGAGATGAAGGCGCCGGGCGCCAGCACGTCGATGTTGTTGCCGAACTGGCGTACCTGCGTCTGGAGTGCGACCGTGATCGGCTGGCTGCCCGAGTTGGAGAACACCAGCGCGACCAGCATGTCGTTCCACACCCACAGGAACTGGAAGATGCCGAGCGAGGCGATCGCGGGACCGCCGAGCGGCATCACGACCCGCAGGAACAGGCGCAGTTCACCCGCGCCGTCGAGCCGGGCCGCCTCCAGCAGCTCCCGGGGGATCTCCGCGAAGAAGTTCCGCAGCAGGAACACCGCGAAGGGCAGACCGAAGCCCACGTGGAAGAGGATCACCCCGAAGATCGTGCCGAAGATACCGATCTTGCCGAAGAGTTCGGCGATCGGGATCAGCGCCACCTGCACGGGGACGACCAGCAGACCGACCACCGCCAGGAACCACCAGTCGCGGCCCGGAAACTCCATCCAGGCGAAGGCGTAGCCCGCGAGCGCGCCGATGACGACGACGAGGACGGTCGCCGGGACGGTGATCAGCACCGTGTTCCCCAGCGAACCGGTGATGTCACTGTTCTCCAGGAGCTTCTGGTAACTGTCCACGGTGAGCTGGGAGGGCTCGCTGAAGACCTTCCACCAGCCGGACGCGCTCATGTCCTCCGGTGTGCGCAGCGAGGACAGCAGCAGCCCGATCGTCGGCACCAGCCAGAACAGGCCGACGAGCAGGAGGAAGACCCGGACGATCCCGCCGCTGACACCGCTCGCGAGCCGGGAGCCGAGCGACTGCCTTGCCTTGACGCCGGTGACGGGCGCGGTCTTCGTCAGACCGCCGGCTTGGGTGGTCATCGCCGTACCTCCCGCCGCAGACGACGCACGTTGAACCACACCACCGGGATCACGAGCAGCAGCAGGAACACGGCGATCGCGCTCGCGATGCCCGGCTGGTCCTCGGAGAAGCCCTTCCGGTACAGCTCCAGGGCCAGCACGTTCGCGTCGTCCTGGGACGAGCCCGGCGGGATGATGAAGACCAGGTCGAAGACCTTCAGCACGTTGATCATCAGCGTGACCAGGACGACGGCGAGGACGGGCGCGAGCAGTGGCACGGTGACCCTTCGCAGCACCTGCCACTCGTTGGCCCCGTCCACCCGCGCCGCTTCGAGGAGTTCACGCGGCACGCCGGCGAGCCCCGCCGCGATGAGCACCATGGCGAAGCCGGCCCACATCCAGACGTACGCTCCGATCACGGCCGGGGTGACGAGCGACGGGCCGAGCCAGTCGACGCCGTTGTACGGCTCGCGGAAGTTGCTCGCCGGGAGCCGGAGTCGAGCCCCGTCGGCCTTGTCGGAGAGCGTGAAGGTGCCGTCACCCCGCACTTTCGCCGAATCGACGACCTTGCCGTCCTTCACCGCCTCGATCTTCATGCCCACATAGCCGAGTTCGCCCGGGTCGACCTGGCCGAGCCTGCCGACGCCCTTGCCGCGGGTGAAGTCCTGCCAGGCGGTGCCGGTCACCTTGCCGGGCTCGGACGGTGCCTGTACGGCCTTCTTCGCGCCGCTCGGAATCTTGTCCGGGGCGACCCCGACGAGCGGAAGGGTGACGGACTGCCCGGCGTGCACGGCCTGTTGGGTGAGGAACCCGCCCTTCTCCGGCCGGAGCGGCGACTGCCGTCCCGGGTGGGCGTTCGGGAACGCCGACGACTCGGCGAAGGTGTCGTGCACCCCCACCCAGACCGCGTTCGCGACCCCCTTGTTGGGGTCCTGGTCGTACACCAGCCGGAAGATGATCCCCGCGGCGAGCATCGAGATCGCCATC
Source organism: Streptomyces sp. NPDC058086 (assembly GCF_042885015.1). Classification (NCBI taxonomy): domain Bacteria; kingdom Bacillati; phylum Actinomycetota; class Actinomycetes; order Kitasatosporales; family Streptomycetaceae; genus Streptomyces; species Streptomyces sp. NPDC058086. The sequence continues at coordinate 60,059 of NZ_JBHVST010000069.1, forward strand.
GGCATGAAGACGACCAGCTTGAACGCCGTGCCCCAGCGGACCCGTTCGGTGAGGACCGCGAAGACGAGACCGAGCGCGGTCGCGACGGTGGGCGCGAACACGACCCAGATGACGTTGTTCTTGAGGGCGGTACGGATGCCGTCGTCGGTGAACAGCGCCTTGTAGTTGTCGACCCCGGCGAAACCGTCGCCGGACTGGTTGAGGAAGCTGCGGATCAGCGAGTACCCGATCGGGTAGACCAGGAGCGCGCCGAGCAGCACGAGACAGGGCAGCAGGAACAGCACCGCCACGGTCCTGCGCGTGCCGGTCACGCTCTTGCGCGTTCGGGCCGGAGGAACCGGTGGGGTTCCTCCGGCCGTTGCCGACGTCATCGCCGGATCAGCTTCCGCTGCCGTACGCCGCCGCCGCGTCCTTCTCCAGCGTCGCCTGGGTGCCGGCGACGTCGGTCGGGTTCTTCAGGAAGTCCTGGAGGTCCTTCCACTCACCCTTGCCGGGCGTGCCGCCGAAGGCCTGCGGGGCCTGGTCGGACATGTCGAAGCGGAAGTCGTCGCCCGACGCGATCAGGGACTTGGCGATCTTCTGCTGCACCGCGTTCGGGTACGCCGAGTTCGGCACGTTCTTGTTGGGGGAGAGGTAGCCGCCCAGCTTGGCCTGGATCGTCGCCGCGTCCGGGGAGGCCAGGAAGGTGGCCAGTGCCTGCGCCGCCTTGGAGTCCTTCAGGATGACGGCCGCGTCGCCGCCGGACACCACGGGCGCCGCGCTGCCCACGGCCGGGAACGGGAACACCTTCGCGTCCGTGCCCACCTTGGCCTTGGTCTCGCCGATGTTGACCTGCGCGAAGTCGCCCTCGAAGACCATGCCCGCCTTGGGCTGGTCGCCGCCGGTGAAGGTCTGGGTGACGGAGGCCGGGAACTCCGTCTGCAGGGCGCCGTTCGCGCCGCCCGCGACGTAGTTCTTCTTGCCCCAGATCCCGGCGAGGGTGGTGAGGGCCTGCTTGACGGACGGATCCGTCCACTTGATCTTGTGCTGGCTCAGCTGGTCGTACTTCTCCGGGCCCGCCTGGGAGAGATACACGTTCTCGAACCAGTCGGTGAGGGTCCAGCCGTCGGCGCCGCCGACGGAGAACGGGGTGACACCGGAGTCGTAGACCGTCTGCGCGGTGGTCAGCAGCTCCTGCCAGGTCTTGGGCTCCTTCGCGCCCGCGTTCTCGAAGACCTTGGCGTTGTACCAGATCAGCGACTTGTTGGCGGCCTTGTAGTACACGCCGTACTGCTTGCCGCCCACCTTGCCGATGTCCTGCCAGCCCTGCGAGTAGTTCTTGGCGAGTTCGGCCACGGCCTCGGGGCCGAGGGGTTTGGCCCACTTCTTGTCGACGGCCTGTTTGATGGCGCCGGGCTGCGGGAGCAGCGCGACGTCCGGCGGCTGGCCGCCCGCGATCTTCGAACCGAGGAAGTTGATGATCGGGTCCTGGGCCGCCACGAAGGTCACCTTCGCGCCGGTGCGCTTCTCGAACTCCGCGAGGACCGTCTTGAAGTTCTTCTGCTCCTCGCCGGTCCAGACGGCGGCGACTTCGAGGCTCTCGCCGTCGAGTTTGGGGAGGGTGACGGTGTCGCCGCTCGCACTGGCACTGCTCGTACCGCCGTTTTCCTTCTTGTCCTTGCTGCCACCGCCACACGCGGTGAGGGCGAGCGCGACGACGACGGCGGTTGCTGCGGCCTGTGCGGCCCTGGGTGACCTGCGGTTCTGTGCGGCTCTGCGTGACCTCTGCGTCGAGTGATTGGGCGACCTGTGTGTACGAAGAGCTCTGTGCATCACTGCCCCGTTCTCGTTCCTCGTCGAACGTCCGGCGCTGTCCCGTGCGCTCTGGTCTACGCCCGGGGCATCGAGGGCGGCAAGAGCGCCTGCGCTGTCAAGTGGGTGATCGTGATTGGGTCGTGACGTGGGCGGCTGTGCGAACGCGGTGCGGACTCTGTGCGGCGGAGGCGCTCCGGCGATGGAAGTGGCGCAAGGAGGAGAACGCCGGGTGACGGCGGGTCAGCCGGGCGGCGTGGGGCGGACGGGGCCGATGTGGACAGCGCCGTCGAGGGGGCTGCCGACGGTGTGAGTGCCCGCGATGAAGGCGCCGTCGGTGAGGACGGGCACGGTCGTACTCGCGTCCACCTCGACCGCGATCGCCACGTCGTCGGCGAAGCCGCTCCGGGCCAGTTCCAGAGCGGAGGAACAGGCGGCCACGGCACCGGCCGCGTCGGGGGTCCCGGTGAAGGCGGTCCGGGCGGCCGCCGCCTCGGGCGACAGCGGTCCGGCGCCGCCCGTCGCCTGGAGTGCGGCGATGACCGCTCCGGCCCCCATCAGGTCCTCCAGCCCCGGCCGCAGGCTGCCGTCCGGCCAGCGCTCGCCCGCGGCGATCACGGCGAGGGGCCGTTCCAGGGTCCCGTGGCCATGGAGCGCCAGCCATCGGCCGACGGCCGACGCGTTGCGCAGACAGCCCGCGACCACGGTCGAGCCGCCCGCCGCCGCGGCGATGGCGGATCCGTTGGGCGAGGGGAGGACGAGCCGGGGGGTGAACGGGGCCCGCCGGAGTGCGGCGGGGGACAGCGACCAGGGAGAGGCCGCGGTGACCGCCCGCCGTCCGACCGCCAGTTCCGCGGCGTTGTCCCGGGCGAAGACGGACGCCGTCTCGTCCCGCCAGGCATAGGGGTGGACCCGGGTCCCCGCCTCGACGGCGACGTTCACGGAGGTGGTGAACGACAACACGTCCACCACCACGAGACACCCGACCCCGCCCGCGACCCGCTCCGCCCCACCGGCCCCCCACTCGAACCGGACCCCGTACGCCTGCTGCAGATACCAGTCACTCACGTCACTCATGACGGCCGAGTGTGGTGTACGGCCGTCGAAGACCTACAGCAACGACGGCACCTCCACTGCCGCCACCGACCTCGCCGCCCGCTCCAGCGCGCTGGCCAGCAGGGCCAGGTCCGTGGGGCCGTTGCCGAGTTCGCGGACGGGGCGGCGGGCCGGGGGGTCGCCCATGCGGTGCCATTCGAGGGGGACGACCGTGGGGCGGAGGGTGGCCGTGCGGGGGATGCGGCCCGTGACCCGGCCGGCCTGGAAGGGCGTGAGGCGACCGTCGGGAGTGGACAGGCGGCCCCGGCCGGGGGCGGGTTCGTCCGCGCCGGGGGACACCGGGTCGAGGGAGATACGGAGCGAGGCGGCGCGGCCCAGTTCGGTGGTCGCCGTGCGGCCGTCGTCCGCGGCGGCCGCCACCAGGTGCACACCGAGGCGGTCACC